>JAHQWX010000461.1 GCA_029856375.1 Promethearchaeia archaeon
GTTCCACATACAAAAAAGATGCAACTTTAGAAGATTTCATTTCTTTTTGGGAATTTTGCCATATATAATAACCAATGAGAGTGCATGCTATTCCCAAATAAAGTTCAGCAAGTACAATTACTATATTAAATAAATTTTCAATAAGAATAATAAGTTCCCCATTTATTAAGACTAAAATAAACAATTGAGGGGTGCTTACATAGCATAAGAACTTTACCATCTTCATGCTAGAATTAGTCTCCGTTATTTTCTTGGTAATAGTTGAATAAACAGCCCATAGTACTGATGTTAAAACTGCAAAAAAATATCCCAAAAAATTCGGCGATTCAGGAGTAAGATTTCTTAGATCGCCTCCAGTTACTAATAAAAAGCCTCCAACTGTCGCGACAATGAATCCAACGATCTTCAAGGTATTTACTTTCTCGTCGAAAAAAAGTAAGGCTAAAATAGTAATTACTACTGGAGATAGTAAGCAAACAAATAATGCGGGTAGAGAAGGTCCTATTAAGCTAATCGCGTTATATTGCACGTAAAAAAATATAATGACACCTGTAAAAGCTGCCATTTCAATTAATATCCAATCGTTTTTAGTAAATTTAGCGTTAGTGTCCGGGATTGAATTATTATTTCTTGTTGATTTTTTAATTAATTTCAAATAAATATCTATTATTAGAAACGATAGAGAGGTTATAAAAAATCTATAAAAAGCAACTGATATAGGCGGAATTATTTCCACTGAGATATCAACTACAATGAAAGAGAAGCTCCAAAGAACTATCATTAAAGTTAATAATAAATAATTTCTTAACATTTTCTTCTAAATCATTTTATATTATTATATACTAATTTATGGATCGCCCTTAATATATTTCCACAAATAATGAGCGGCATTATCACATATTTTTATTGAGTTAGGTAATCCCATTTCTTCGCGGAAGGACCTCGTCTGCTTAAAATTTTAATCAGAAAGCGCCTTTATCTCAGCATTAAAGAATTTTTTATGGCGTAAGATATGTAAAAGCGCAATATCAATAATAATTTCTAACGCAACTCCTTTTTTTTGGCATAATTTAATCATTGAATAAATTTTAGGATAAAATATCCACTGCTTCTCTGCATGTCATTCCTTCTTTGACTCCAAAATTCCGCGCTAATTTCGTAGCTCCTTGGATCCTCGCTTCCAATAAATCTTCACAAGTAATTAGGTGAGCACCTACTTTACCATGCGCTATTGCAATTACTTGTTCGTGCTCTTCCATCAACTTCACATCGAAAGCTCCGCATCCAACCATACCTTTGTTGCAAATAATGGCAACCCATTGACCACTTTCCCAACTAGCTTCTATTCCTTGAGCCGATGTTTGCCCACCTTTCACTTGGAGTGTCCTTACTATTACTTTTGAAGTCATAAATACTACCGCTTCGGATATTTTTTGTGCAAGTTTTGAACAAACTCGTGTAATTCGTTGTTAGACATCTTGGAATACACGACATCCCCGCATTCGTCCTCTAAGTCGAAGCAGGATTCAATGTAGCCTTTATTCATTATATTTAGCATGGATTTTATGAAGTACAGGAATTCCGGTTGGCGCTTCGATAAGACTTTTAAAAACTTGCGCGTTTCGAGTTCTAATATGTCTGCAGGGAAAATCCTAGATGGAAAGTTTAGATTTTTTAAATCCTCCAATCCAATTCTATCGGCAGTAAATAATAAATTTCTAGCATAGCTTACTCCAAATGCTAATAACGGGAGCAGCGTTGCACCTGTTTGTGGGAACGCCGAAATTGCAATCTCTGGGAGTCTTAAGTACAATTGATCTATAGGCTTATCTGCAAATATTCTCAGATCTGAAGCCATTATCATCAAGAAACCGAATCCAATTGCGATGCCTTGAACTTGCGTAACAACCGGCTTTTTTATAAGAAGAATTGTCTCGTTTACCTTCCTCCCGAATTCAATTATTTTTTTTACATTTTTGGAGTCCCCTAAGCCAACCTCGGATAAATCGTAGCCCGCGCAGAAAAATTTTTCTCCCGTACTTTTTATTAAAATAATCCTAACATTTTCGTCTTTATCCGCTTCAAGTAGCCTCTCGTGTATCGCTATTAACATTTCGTGGTTAAACGCGTGCGCTTTTTGTGGTCTATTTATCGTTATAGTTGCAATTTTACGAGCAACCTCGTACTGAATAATATCTTCACTACTCATTGGAAACAACCTTTGAATTTTTAGATTAAGAGATAATAATGTGAGATTTATAAAATATTCTTATTTTATTTTGAAATTAAATTTAGAGTTTTTAGAATCCTTTTCTTAAGAAGTTATATCCACGCGCGATTCGAATCTGGCAATCAACTCGTCAATGCGACTATAGTCGTCTATTGTAACGGAAACT
>JAHQWX010000462.1 GCA_029856375.1 Promethearchaeia archaeon
AGAAGAAGGAAGAAGAAGATAAAATAATGAGAGAAGAACTTCAAGAACGCCTCGAAAAGAGACGAAAAAAGCGTGAAGAATTGAGAAAACGGCTGCAAGAGCTGAAGGGCGACTGAGTTCTTATTAGACTAAACCTTATACCTATAAAGTATTGACTATCCTATATTTTAAGCAACCATAATCTCTAAGAGATTTTCGTCGGAATTCTGAAAAATTCTCACCATTTCCTAGAAATTTTACCTCCCCACAATTTCCATTGCAAATTTTATATATGAAAAGAAAAGAGAATGAATAGAAAAATTTTAAAGTGAATTAAAAGAATGCAACTCTCATCTGTTTGTCTACCAGAGAAATATCTAGAAATTTTGGAGGTTTTTGTCGAAGAAGGTCGATTTCCAAATAGATCAGAAGCAATTCGCGTAGCATTAAGAGATTTAATAAAAAGAGAATATATGTTGGACGAGCTTTTTGAAAAATCTCAAAAAATTGATGTTTTATAGTCATTCCATAATTTTTTCCTCCCCTTTTTTTAATAAATATGGAGATTTTTTGAGAGATCTAAGCCTACTAATCTTTCTTAAAAAAAGCCATTAAAAAATTATGATAAAATTTTTATGTAACATAGTATATGTTACTGTTACATAAAATTTTAAGTGAAGATTAAATGGTAGATATCAAACCTCAACTAAAAAAACATCTCGATTCTGCTGAAGATTGGGAAAAAATGGAGACTCCAATTCCAGGAGTGTTTGTAGTAAAGGTTCCTGCGACAAAAACTAGACCAGCTCTATTATTTTTGGAGATAAATCCTTTAAACGATGAAGGAAAGCCAATTAAAAGGAAAGGGTTGTTTATTGGAACAGATGACCAATTATCTCGTTTTTTTCAAGCAATAACAGATGATAAACTTGAGGATTTAATTAAAGCAATCGAAAGCATAAATCCTGAAGTTAAAACCACTAAGATGAAAAAACTGGAAATGTAAAGCGTCCAATTTATTTCTTATTTTTTTAAAAAAAGAAGGAAAATTGAAGAAAAAATTAACGAGCAGAAACGCCGTCCCACGCTTTCACATCAGGGTCGACAAAACCACAAGATGGGCACTTTGTGGATACTTCCCACGCTTCTAGCGCGGGGTGTACGCGCGTATAGAGATTTCCGCACTCTTTACACACAAGAAATTTCGCTCCACACGATCCGCACATTTTTAACTGTCCCGTTTCTACGAATTTAAAAGTTCTTTTCATCCACTCGTCTTGCACAATTGAGAAATCTTCGCCTCCGCATTCGCTACAATGCTTTCCATCAAATTCATCTGACATAATACCACCCAATATGTTATGACATTGTATATGATAATTAAAAATATAATTAGAAATTAAATTTTATCCTATTTAATAATTTTAGACTTATTATCTTTAAAATTAATACTTGATTATTATAAATTTATAAATATTGAACGAATTTAACATTATTATACTTTGAAAGTAAAGATTTAAACAAAATAAATTGTGTGCTACTTTATGGTTAAAATACGTGTTGGTACTCCAGACGATAAGGATGCCTTAGAAGGTTTTGTTCGTAGTTTAGTGAAAGAAATAGGAGAAGAATTTGATCAGAAAAGGTTTGAGTGGGGAATTTCGCGTCGACTTTACGATCCTTTACAGCGACATGGTATCTTTGTGGGGGAATTAGAGGATACAAAGGAGCCGGCAGGAATGATAGTTGCGGAGCTTCGAGTGGATCCTTATGGGCTTTCGGAAGGATATATAAAGCTGGTTTATGTTGATAAACAACACAGACACAAAGGGATTGGAGAACAATTACTCCAAGAAGCAATAAATCACTTAAAAAAAATTAAAGTTCAGAGAGTTAGAATTAATATAAAAGAAGACGCTCAAGACGCCGCGAAACTTTATCAAAAATATAAATTTAAGAAAAAGTACGAAGTTTTAGAATTAAAACTCTAAAGATTCGAACGGAGTTTTCGTATTAATGGCATCGGATAACGAACTATCGTTAGATATTCCTTGGGTTGAAAAATATAGACCTCAAGAATTTAAGGATGTAATTAGTCAAAATCTCGCAATAAATAATTTAAAGCGATTCGTTAAAAGCGACGCGACTCCTCATCTCATTTTTAATGGTCCTGCTGGGACGGGTAAGACAAGTGCAGCTTTAATTTTAGCCAAGAAACTATCAGGCGATGATTGTAAAGAAAGAGGCTTATTACTTGAATTGAACGCTTCAGATAATGTACGAATGGATTATGTTCGGGATATTTTAAAGGAATTTGTGAATCAATCTCTAATTGCTAATCAGTCACAAGGAAAGAATTTAAAAATTGTAATTCTCGACGAAGCAGATAATATTCCTGGAACAGTTCAACAAGCTTT
>JAHQWX010000463.1 GCA_029856375.1 Promethearchaeia archaeon
ACTTAATCAGAATGGGCATAGCGAGAGCTAGGAATTTACACGCCGAGTACAAAATAAAAGGAGAAGTCGTGCGACAAGCTTTAGTCGTTGGTGGTGGTATTACAGGTATGAGTGCTGCCTTAGAAATTGCCAAGAAAGGATTTCCTGTACATTTAGTTGAAAAGACCGATAAGCTTGGAGGTCAATTGAACAAAATCTACAAGATTAATTTCGATAGAATAGATTCTTCTGAATATATTTCGAAGGTTTTGAAAGATGTAGAGAGTCAAAAGAACATAAATGTGTATCTTTCTTCTAAAATAACATCTGTCAAGGGATCTATTGGTAATTTTAATGTATCTGTTGAAGGTCCAGATGGTCTTAAAAAGCTCAATGTCGGTACGATTATCGTTGCAACTGGTGCTTCAGAATATAAACCACAAGGTTGGTATAATTACGGCGAAGATCCGCGCGTATTTACGCAGTTAGAGTTGTCCGAGAAATTAAGAAATAAAGAATTGAAAAACGGCGAAACTGTTGTTTTTGTACATTGTGTTGGCTCACGGCAACCTGAAGGCGGGAACGGAAAAACCTATTGTTCGTTAATATGTTGCTCTGAGTCCATTAGACACGCATTATATGTAAAAGAAAATTATCCAAATTCGAATATTTTTGTACTGTATAGAGACATTAGAGTTGGAACCGAAGAAGAATCTTTTTATTGGAAAGCGAGAGAAGATATTAATTACTTAAGATATTCTGAATACCCTGAAATGGATTTCGGAAAAGACAAGATCTCAATAAAAGTTTACGATATGCTAACTCAAACAAATTTGGATATCGAAGCAGATAAGGTTGTATTATCTACACCTTTAGTCCCAGACGAGGGAAACAAAGAATTAGCAGAGATGCTTAAAGTTCCCCTCGATCAGAATGGTTTTTTCTTTGAAGCGCACATCAAATTAAGACCTATAGACTTTGCTACTGATGGGATTTTTCTATGTGGAACCGCACATGGCCCAAAAGGTATAGCAGATTCGATTAGTCAAGGACGAGCTGCAGCATCTCACGCGTTGATTCCTTTAATAACGGGGGAAGTTGAGAACGAACCTATTATTTCTCATGTCAATCCTGCGTTATGTATCGGATGTAATAGATGTGCAGAAGTTTGCAGCTTTGGTGCGATTGGTGTTCCTATGGATGGTAGTAGCATTGTTTCAGTGGTTAATCCTTTATTGTGTAAGGGTTGTGGGGATTGCGCAGCGGAATGTCCTGCCGATGCAATAACTATGAGCCATTTCAGTAACAATCAAGTTGAGCCAATGATCGAAGAAGCTGTAAAAGGAGATTTTGTAGACGAACGACCAAGAATAGTAGCATTTTTGTGCAATTGGTGTAGTTATGCCGGAGCAGATACTTGCGGTGTGAGTCGATTCCAATATCCAACCAATGTGAGACCAATCAGAGTTATGTGCTCTGGAAGAATTCCAAAAAGCTTTATACTTAAAGCATTTTTAGAAGGAGCTGACGGTGTGTTTATCGGTGGATGTCATATCGGCGATTGCCACTATATAGCTGGGAATTACGATACACAAAGAAGAGCAGAAGAAATTAAGCGCGTAATTGGAAAGTTGGGTATAGAACCAGATAGATTCCGGCTCGAGTGGATCTCGGCGAGCGAAGGGAAAATCTTCGCTAAAGTTATGAGCGAATTCATAACTAAAATCAAAGAATTAGGACCTTTAACTCCGGAGGTGAAAGCGTAAAATGTCAGGAAAAGAAGTAATGAAATCGACTGAATTAGTTTCAGATTTAAGGTACCAAATAAGCGAAGCAATTGAGGGAAAGTCTCTCTTAGCGTGCATACAATGCGGCGTATGTAGTAGTGGATGCACAGTTTCGGAGTATATTGATATGCAACCTCATAGGATAGTAGCCTGTCTATTACTTGGTTTAAAAGAAAAGGTATTAGACAGCAACGCAATATGGTATTGCTCTATCTGTCATAGATGCACAGAAAGATGTCCAAAAAATGTGGATTTCTCGTTCATATTAGCGCATGTGAGGAATTTAGCGGCTAAGGAAGGGCATGTTCCACCAGAATACGCAGTTACGGTAAATAGCCTTCTCGAATACGGCTATGTTGTTCCATACTCAGGAGCCATGAAGAAAACGATCGATAGAAATAGAGAAAAATTTGGTTTACCGCAGATTGTGACACCAAAGATGGCGGATGACGAAACCCGCTCGACGCGGGAACAACGCATGGCGCTCATGCGGGCGCTCGTGCCCGGTCCGTTCGCTGAACCGGGAACCGTGCTCTACGTCGGTGCGCACGGCGGGCGGTTCGAGGCCGGCCTGGAACTCGTCGCGGCGGGCAACGAGATCACCGTGCTGGAAATCTGGCCCGACGC
>JAHQWX010000464.1 GCA_029856375.1 Promethearchaeia archaeon
ACCGATCCCAATCTTTTCAATATCGCGAGAGAAGCCCGCTGCTGCTGCCATTGTGTCTAAAGGTGACCAAGCGATACCAGGTATTGGTTCGTTGTATTGACCATCTTCTTTTTTCTCTAGCTTCAAAACACGTTTGCTCACCGATTGACCTATACAACCCAAGCTAGGTTCGTTAAGAGGATTAAAACCGAAGACATGCTCCATATCTTTGAGATTATTCGCAATCTTTTCTACACAAGCTATGAAATGGTTTTGTAGATAGTCTTGTATGTTAATGTTATCTCCAGTAATTTCATCTTCAACCATTAATTTAGGTGTAAAATCTTTCCCTGCCCAAAAAAGAGTCCACATTGTAGATGCGGGAAATAGCTTTCTATTATCACCCCAAACCATAACTTTGTAGCGATTTTTTTTGGGATCCGGATCCCAAAGATACTGCATATTAATTGCCGCGTCGGCCTCGTCAAATTTAGTATAATCGAGCCCAACCTTATCAAAGAGCCAAAGTGGATGTCCATCCCCTCCTGATACTCTACTCCACACGTCTTGATGGAAATTAATAAATACATGGAAATCGTAATCTCCAGCCCTTTTAACAAGCTCCGTAAAATAATCAATATAATCCTCGTCAAATTTGTAAGGGCCAGAATGCTCAATAGCTTCCCAACTCGAGAGCATGCGAATGCAATTAAAACCCCACGATTTTAGCCGTTTGTAATGTTCCTCGCTTTCATCTAAGGGAAAAGGTCTTCCAATCCACGATACATTCTCTAAATCGGTTGGTGGCCACCCTTCCTTTATGTGCGTCGATTCGTAGGGTTTAAAGGGTACGGAAATTCCTGTTAGATTGATCCCTCGTAAAAATACGATTCTCCCACTTTCGTCTATAAAATGACGACCCTTTATGCCTAACGGAGGAATATTTTCTCGCCTTTATTACGCGTGTAATTATGAAATAGGGGAATAGATTATAATTTAAAATCTTTATTTTTTTTGATATAATCCACTAATCCGCCCGAATTTAATATGTCTGTCATTATTCGAGGTAAAGGAGGGAATTTAATTTCGAGATTTTGAGTTAAGTTTTTTATTACTCCTCCGTTTAAATCGATAGATAATTCGTCTCCATCTTTTATTTTTTCAATTTCTTCTGTGATAATAATGGGTAATCCCACATTAATACAATTCCTAAAAAATATTCTTGCTGCGGACTTCACAATAACCGCATTCACGCCTGCGAGCCTTATTATCAGTGGAGCGTGTTCTCTTGAGGATCCTAGTCCAAAATTATCTCCGCCAACTATGAAAGCTTTTCCTTTCTCCATTTTGCTGTAAAAATCGGGATCTGCGTCCTCCATGACATGTTCGGCGAGTTTCATGGGAGTAGAGCGAAGATGATAATACTTTCCTGGGCAAATCAAGTCTGTACTTATGTTATCACCGAATTTAAAAGCTTTTCCAGTTAAAACTTCTGCACTCATTTTTACATAACCTCTCTTGGATCAGTAATTTTTCCATAAATAGCTGTCGCAGCTGCAGTAGCGGGGCTTCCCAGATAAATAAAACTGTTCGAATTACCCATTCGACCTTTAAAGTTCCTATTTTGAGTACTAAGGCAAACCTCGTTGTCTCCAAGAACCCCTCCGTGTATTCCCACACAACTGGCGCAACCTGGAGGCATGATTATTCCTCCAGCAGTAACAAAAGTATTTATTAAGCCTTCCTTCATTGCTAAGAGATAAATCGTTCTGGAAGCAGGCGCAACTATTAACCTCACACCTTCTGCTATTTTACTATTTTTTAATATGTTAGCGGCAATTCTTAAATCGTTCAAACGACCATTGGTGCAAGTGCCAATCAGTACTTGATCTACTTTTATATCTTCGATCTCAGAGATCTTCTTAATGTTATCTACGGTGTGGGGGCATGCAACGCTCGGTTCGACCATTGAAGCGTCAATTTCCACGAGTCTTTCATAGTGTGCGTTAGAATCAGGTAGAATTTCTTTAAAATCGTCCTCTCTTCCTTGATTATGTAAATAATGTTTTGTTTTTTCGTCAGAAGCTATAATTCCAGCTTTTGCTCCCGCCTCAACTGCCATGTTTGACAATACAAATCTCTCTTCTTGGTTTAATCCTTCAATTGTATCCCCACAAAACTCGATTGACTTATAGGTTGCTCCATTTGCTGAGATTTTTCCTATTAAATGCAACATTAAATCTTTTGAATATACGCCCTTTTGAATGCTTCCTAAAAATTGAACCTTAATTGTTTCTGGAACGAGCATCCAAGTCTTGCCAAGTCCCATACCCACAGCAATATCAGTTGATCCCATTCCTGTAGTAAACGCTCCCATACTACCTCCCGTACAAGAATGAGAATCAGCACCGATT
>JAHQWX010000465.1 GCA_029856375.1 Promethearchaeia archaeon
TTAAACTTAAAAGTGCACGATGTGAACGGCCTCCAAGACTTCTATAAGCCCACAACGCATCAAATCTTCTTAGATAACCTTTTTGCCGAAGTATTTGCCAACCATTTAGATCCAGTAACTTATCTCATATGGGACGAATATCTCGAAGGATTACGACAAATCCTCACTCCTGCGTTCGTCCAATTGGTAAAGGAACAAGAACCTAACGAGCTACCAATTACCTTTGCAATCGAGAGAATATTGTTTTTGTATTATTTAAGATACCAAAATGTCTTAACAGACATTATCCTTGCCAGTGAATTAAAGGAGATAATAAACATCGACTCGGATACTTTCGATATAGAGAAAGGGCTCCTTATTGAGGGTCATTGGTATTTTTCAATGAACGACATCTTCAAAATTCTCAATTATATTAGAAAATACAATCCCGGATTCTTCACCGTTATTGACCGGCTTCAGCTCGAGCTCGCAGATAACATCGAGAGACTATCTAAAGATCCAATCTACATGGACTCTTCTACTCAAGAAATCGTCTATTTAAACGATGAACTTAATATAATGGTATTTCTCTACAATAACGCTCCAGAAGATAAAAATTATTCCATTAGAATCATCGCACCAGGATTTGATCCGAAGGAGCTCGTCTTAGATATAAAAGTAGAAGGAAGAGGAACTTTCTTAATACCCAATCAGATGATTCCATTATTCGCTGATGGATCAAGCAACGACATCGTGGGTGTTCTATCGTCGATGTTAGAGAATGGAGATACCACTTGGCTCACTCTGGAACCAAGACATGTTGGAGAACAAACAATTCAAATATTTCTTGAGTCAGTAGACGGTACAATTGTGGAAGGGAAAACGAGAACCATAAAAGTTGTAAAAAATTTTAAAACTTATTTAAGGAAACTCTCTTCTATAGGTTCGTTACTTGGTGGATTGGCCGTTCCACTTTCAAGGATGTTATTCCCAGCAACATAAATTAATTTTATTTTTTTATTTTCTATTATAAATGTGTTAAAATAAGAAAAAAAAAGATTAATTGTAATTACATCCATGTAATATCGAAAGTACAGAAGGAATCTCCTTTTTTAACGCAAGTAGTTTGAACGATTCTTGGAGCGTTCCCTCCAAATGAAGAAATCCCCCCCAAAAGAATTCCCTCTTCCAAATGACAATTGTGCATCGTAGAATTATTCATAATAAAGTGTTTAGGTTCTTTTTTAATAACAGACCAGTCTCCTATGTTTGGACCCCTATTAGCTTGATGGTAAACCATCGATAAACCCTCTAAAAATAGTTCCGGAGACATTTCAGGTAGTACTCCAGCCTTTTTCATTTCAGGAATAATTGCTTTTCCAATTTTTCTAATTACATTGGGGCTAAATTCTTTTTCGATATGATCAGTTAAAAGAGTAAATTGTTCCATCGGATACCATTTAATCGCACTAATGTTATCATAGGAATATTTGGTTATCTTTTTAAATATAATATCTGGATTGAGCATCTGTGTTTTTACAGACACTATATTTGTGCCTAAGCATTCTTGTGTAGTAGACATATGAAAAACATCCTAATTTTATGTGCTTTATTTAAAACAACGAAAATAAAGCGCGTCCAATTTGATAAATGTGAAACTTTAATGAAAAAACATTTATTTAAATGTATGCAATAATACCAATTACTTTTTCTATGAAGTTAAATTGATAATACATGGTATTCGCAAATACCAATAAAATATCGACAATAAAAGACTAAAAAGAAAAATCTTGATACCAAAAAAACAAATCCTACTTTTCATTTCAATTAATTTCTAAATTATCCAACTATTCGAAACATGTCAGATTATAAAATTGTATGAAAACCTTTAAATAGAAAATACAAAACAATAACTACACATATTTAATTTATAAATTAAAAATGATATAATGAAGTGTGATCAATGACTCCTGAGGAATTAGCAACATTTATTGCATTAGTTATTGTCTATTTAATTGTCTTTTTCGTTGGAACGGCTATTACGCAATGGTATGCAGGAAGAAGAAAATGGGACAACAAGTTTTCAACTGCTTTCGTCGTAAATTTACTATGGCTTATATTTAATATACTCTTCAGCTTCTTGCTAATTTGGTGGCTCTCACTCATAGTAAATTTAATCGTTGGTGTACTCGTTGTTAAAGTTATGTATAATAAAGAATTCTTTGAATCTTTCTGGTTTGTTATCGTAGTGTTAATCGTAATGTTTTTCGTCTATTTAATTCTATTCTTTCTGCTTGTCGCCACTCTGGTTGTACTCATATTACCGTTTTTGTAAATGAAACATTATTTTTTCTTTTTTTTTTATTTTATTTCCCTTTCTTTTAAATCAATTAAGTCAGATCTCATTGCATTT
>JAHQWX010000466.1 GCA_029856375.1 Promethearchaeia archaeon
CACATGAAAACTATGCCAATAGAAGATACGTCTGGACAATTCATTGAGTTTTACAAGAAAAAGGCCGATAATTTAGTCGTGATTTCTGAAAATCATTACAAAAACAAGGAATTAAGGAAATCTCTAGAGTTATTAAGTCAAGCGTACGCGTTCTATAAAAAAGCTGGAGCACCAGAGAAAGCGGAAGAGACGAAGAAACTCTTTGAAGTGATTAAAGCAGAAGTAAAAAAAAGCCCTTAATTAAAGATCTACTCTATTTCTATTTGTTTAATTTTTGATAATATGTCCTCAATGTGCGTTCCATACCAATACACTTTTTTGCAGTTAGTATTGGAGCACTGGTAGAATTCTTCTATATTTTCGTACGTACCTTCGTTTACTAATTTCCTTATCTCTTCTTTGTTGTTCACCTGATTTAAAGTTGAATTACAGACAGAACACCTTGCGTTTTTCAATTCAAATTGAAATTCGCTTTTGAACCTGACTTTCATTTGTCTGAGATAATCGTAAACATCTTCTCCTTCTAAAAATAAACTACTAGCGGAGGCTTTTTTACTCAATAATTTATCTTTAGTAATAATTATTCTTTTCTCTGTTTGTGCAAATTCCACTAAATCGTCGTCGGGAACTGCGACTTTATCCTCCTTTTCAAGATCTTTAGCAAAAATTGTATCGTATCCAAAAATTCTTAGAAATCTCGTCAATCTGCCTAGCATGCAATCAGTGAGGAATTTCATAGAACTCAAATACTATCTACAATTTTATTTAATATTAATCTTAAGACATATTGGAATGAAAAAACTTGTCTGAAAAATTTTGGTATAAAGTAGCGAGAGTGATGATAAAAGCTGGAACCTTTCCTCTTCCCGTCACTGATACTTTAATCGAATTAATAAAAGTTTTGCTGACTGAAGAGCAAGGTAATTTTATTTTAAAAACCTATAGAAGAAAACCCTCTCTTAACATTAATGAAATTAAGAAAATATCGGGTATGGATGGCCAACAGCTGGATAAAATGCTAGAAAGTTTAATGCTTGATGGTATTGTCGTTGGTCACCAAAGTCGAAGTACCGGAATTATGGTATATCGGTTAATGCCCTTAGCTCCCGCGGGTATTTTCGAATTTACATTTATGCGGGGAAAAAGTGGGGAAAAGGAATTGAAGCTAGTAAAGCTATTTGATAGATTATTTGACGAGTTCGGCGAAGCTACGCAACGAAATTACGAATCATTAATACCACAATTTAAAAAAATGATGTCACCTATATCAAGAGTTGTTCCAGTCGAAGAAGAAATTGAAGTCCCCCAAGAAATTGTACTTCCATATGACGAGGTTTCCAAAATCGTTGATAAATACGAAGATATTTCTGTTTCTTATTGTTATTGCCGACACGAAAAGGATCTTTTGGGCGAACCATGTCAAGTAACGGACGAAAGAAAAAACTGCTTCATGTTCGGAAAGTCGGCAATATTTGCGATAAAGTATGGCTTTGGCAATCCTGTCTCGAAAGAAAAAGCAAAAGCGATAATTAAAAAAGCAGCAGATGAAGGGCTCGTACACAAAGCGTTTCATATACATCAAGATCCAAATAAAGACGAGGAAGCTTTTTGTAATTGCTGCAAATGTTGTTGTGGAATCTCCCAATTATATTATAAGGGATGCGTCCCAATGAGCACTCTCGCAAATTATTTACCAAAAGTAAACGAAGATAATTGTGTCGGATGCGGTACGTGCACTGAAAAGTGCCCAATGGAAGCAATTACGCTTGAGGATGATGTAGCAAATATAAACGAAGACATGTGCATTGGATGCGGAGTATGTGCCCATATTTGTCCGGAAAATGCGATAAAACTCGAGTTTCACAAAAGAGAAGTTTTTGTTCCTCCTCCAAGATTGAAAAACTAAATATATTAATTAAAGATTTTTATGATTACATTCGTTTAGGATGTGATATTGATTGATTAAAGAAGGCATTCTGAAAGGAGCAGATCGCAAAGAAGAAAGTTGGAAAAAAATCAAGTTTAACGAACCTTTTAAAGAAGCGTTAGATGGATTTAGAGAAGAAGTGCTCGGAAGAGACGATTTCGATCCTACTTCGTTATTGCAATTTGGTTTATTTATGTCTAAAGCCGTTATAAATGTCTTGAAAGAGGCTGAAGAAAGGTTTGGCATAGAAGGACAAAAAATGGTTAACGACGCCCTCGTGAAAACTGGACACGATGTCGGTAAAGAAATATTAGATGGGATCAAGGTCCCTGATGATATGAATGATATAGATTTAGTTAGCTATTACGCCACGATTATCAATACACAAGCGTGGACTTCTATAGAAGATCCTCAAATCGAAAGCAATGATGAATGTTCCTTTGATATACTCTGGTGTCCGCTC
>JAHQWX010000467.1 GCA_029856375.1 Promethearchaeia archaeon
AAATTAATCCAAAGCCCCAAAATGTAAATGGAATAATAACCCAAATTGTTACTCCGAAATTATACAATGATGTAAATATAAAGTAACACATCACAGAAAAATACGCAATAGTGTGATTAATTACGCTAATTTTTACCCCTTGGCTTATTCCTCGCGAAAACATAATATAATTTGCAATATGGATATTTAAACCGATTAACCACCCAAAAAACGGATATATCACCCAAAGATAATCTGGTAATGTCGTTATATTTACTAAATAGAGCGCTATATTGTAAAGTATAAAAGCAAAAATGTGGATATTTACGGATATTTTTAAATCAACCTTTCTTGCTGCAATTTTCCTTAATTTCTTATCAGGATCTTCTTTTTTTTCGTTTTTTTCGTTCATTTTTTTAACCTAAGCTTGTTAAAACAATATAATTTTTGTTAAAACTACATAGTGATTCTTAAATTAAATATGCATTTTTTCATATTTAAATGTTTTGTTGGATCTACATAGTTTCAAAAAAATAGCTAAATAAAAAAATTTAGAAATTCGTCAACGATCTCAACAGTCAGATCTTTCCTCCCAGATTTTGGAAATTCTCTCCCTAATAAATGTATTTCGACTTCCATCACATCGAGACCGATTAAATCGCATTTTCTAGAAGCCATGTAATTTTTAATGAGCTTTGCAGCACTTAAAATGGTAGATCTATCGATTCCAATTGCGTTTCTAAAGCGAGCGGCAATTACATCCTTTAAGCTGCCAATATCTACATCGAACGAGATATAGATATATGGCGTGCTTATCTTCTCCAAGGCAGATTTTAATTCATCAATCATTTGAGAGTCTTCCATTTTAGGGATAAATTTTACTCCTTGATTCTCGAGCGAATTAAAAAAATCGACAAACTCCTTAGCTCGTTGATCTTCGATTAATCGAAACTTCTCGTCGGGATAGTCCTGACAGCCAAAAATTATCAAATTTTCTGGAAGGATAATTTTTTCTTGTAGTAAATAATATAAGTATGAAGCGCATGTGTATGTATCGTTTATATTTAGGCTGTCCACCACAGCAGGCATCAATTTAGGTATTAGTTCTTTGCCATCTTCTTCGTGTTCCTGCAAGAATTCCGAGATCTTTATTGAAAGACTTGCGGGAATCCCATCGAAATGTGAATCAAAAGCAACGACTAGAATATTTACAGCGCCGTATTCTTTAGATAAAGCTCGCAACACACCTCCACTGAGGGAATGATCGGGCGCGATCATTAAAGGAATGTCGGGTAATATTTGAGATTTGACATAATTTGCCAGTTTATTAGAATATTCCTTAATAGTCCCATCGTTGGTGACTTTTTGAAACATCAACTGATTTATTAAGGGAAAATCTTCGATGTTTGGTTTAGGAGTTAGCCACGAGTCGATGGGGAATTTGCCCATTTTTGTGTATTTTTCATCTGATAAAACGCGAGAATATTGAAGAAATCCATCGTAGGGATCGAGAAAATTTGGTTCTTTAATTAAATTTTGACTAAGTCGAGTTAAATAAGCCAATTTTGTTTGAATGTTAAGTGGAAAATCCGTGGCATCCAATGCAGTACCAAAAACCTTTACGCGTTTTACCATTTTCCTACATTATTGTAAAAGTATCAACTTATTTGAACATAAGGAAATGATTTATATACATTTTGAACCAAATTAAACTTTAAGAAATAAAAACAAATACCTAAAGGGAATTAAAATGTGTAAAGTATGTCAAAAACACGGAGCAGGAGGAAAATGGTACATGAACGCGCGAAACTATTTAAAAAAGACCTACGAAGAGACAAATGCTACTGAATATTTGGAACAGTTATGGGGTAATCTAGAGCGAGCTTATCTAAATAAAGTATATGGAATAATGAATTTTAAATGGATGAGCAAACGAGTGGATACTCCAATACTTGGTCGGTTTCTAAAATGGTATGCGAATAGGGGATTTCTGAAAGATGGGAGAAAGAAAAAGTTAAATCTTGATGCAGTCCAAGGACATTTTGGGCAAGTGATACCTCTCGAGGAAGCGAAAATTGTTGTACAAGAACTCGCAACAGATACGATTGTCAAGGCTAATTGTCCGTGTAAATATTTCAATAGTGGTGTAAAAGAAGCAACGTGCTTAGGCTTTGCACCATTAGCGGAAGTATTTCCCAAACTCCCACGATTTATTCCAGAAAAAGGGCTAGAAGTATTGTTAGAGCACCTGCACAAGCCCTGGTGGCTGGAGGTAACGTTGCTCTACGCCGGCATACAAGACGCCACCCTCCTGATCGAGGCCATCCTGGCCCGGCGCGACGACCTGTTCAAGAGCAACCTTTTCCTGGCTGCCCGCTGTCTGGTGGACGTGCTGAA
>JAHQWX010000468.1 GCA_029856375.1 Promethearchaeia archaeon
CAAGAATGGCAAGAAAAAGCGAAAGCCGTCGGTGCGAAAGGGATAAGAATAATAGCAAATATTGAGACTGGACAGGAAATGATACAAAGATGGGAAATGGATGATGTTTTCTATGGATTTACAGGGAATTGGATAATGCAGGAGGCAGTTCTGGCTAGTGGATGCGTCGATCTTTTTGCGTGCGATATGAATTGCTCGATGCCAATCGATCCCAAATACGCTGCAAAATATAAATTTAAGCTGATTCCAGTGAGCGAAGTAGTAGCGTTTGAAGGTATAACAGATAGAATAAACTATGCCCCCGAAAAAGCCAAAGAACAAGCAGAAGAACTACTTCAAATGGCAATTGATAATTTTAAAGAGCGCAAGGCTTCTGTAGAACCAATAACTGGATTAACTACTGGCGATGCTATTGTTGGATTTTCGACTGAAAGCATTCTTGAAGCGCTTGGGGGAACGCTAGACCCATTATTGGATGCGATTAAAAGCGGTGTAGTTCGAGGCGTTGTTGGTCTTGTATCTTGCACTTCTCTTAGAGACTACGGGCAAGATGTTCATACAGTTAGTGTCGCTAAAGAGCTGATCAAACGAGATGTCTTAATTTTATCGATGGGTTGCGGAAATGGCGGATTGCAAGTAGCAGGCCTTTGTAAACCAGAAGCTAAGGATTTGGCAGGACCTGGTCTAAAAACTCTCTGCGAAAAATTAGGTATCCCCCCAGTGCTAAGTTATGGCACATGTACAGACACTGGACGGATTGCGGACTTATTGGGAGCGATCTCGAACGCTTTAGGCGGAGTTCCAATACCCGATTTGCCGGTTGCTGCTGCAGCTCCAGAATATATGGAGCAAAAAGCGACGATCGACGCAGTGTTTGCTTTAGCTTTCGGATTATATACATATGTTAATCCCGTACCAACGGTTACTGGCGGTCCTGACTTAGTTAAATTACTAACTCAAGACTGTAAAGACATCACAGGTGGAATTTTACATGTCGAAACAGATGCCGTTGAAGCTGTTAATGGAATTCTCGAGCATATCGAAGCTAATCGAAAGAAATTAGGAATTTAATTTTTCAGCTTATTTTTTTTTTTATTTCCCCATTATGAGTTAAATTTCTGTAAAGGGATTAGGATTTTTTTTGAGGAAATCCTCCAGTAAGGGAGCGTTTTTATCCCTATTTGATAATATTGGATCTTTCACCTTCCAATCTATTCCCAATTTTTGGTCGTTCCAAAAAACTTCTCTTTCTTCATCAGGATTGTAATAACTACTTACTTTATATTGCACTTCTGCGTATTCTGACAATGTCGAATAACCGTGTGCGAATCCAATAGGAATATAAATCTGGAGAAAGTTTTCAGCGCTTAATTCTACTCCCTCCCACTTGGCAAAAGTTGGGGAGTTGGGTCGGATATCAACAACTACATCCCAAATTCTTCCTTGAGTGCACCTTACGAGTTTCGCTTGACCCTCACCTATTGAGAAATGGAGTCCTCTGACCGTATTTTTTGCCGATTTCGCGTGATTATCTTGCACGAATTCCCATTTTATCCCTAACTGCTCGTATTTTTTGTATGAATAAGATTCCAAAAAGAAACCTCGTTCGTCTTTAAAGACATCAGGTTCAATGATCCATACTTCGGGAAATTCAGTGGGAATTTTTTTCATTAATAATACTATTGAAGCTTAGCCAAAAAAAGGTTAACAAAACCTGAAAGTTTTGAAATATGAATTTGAAATAATTCTATTTACAATCATCGCATTCGTAATAGACATCAAAGCGATGTCCATTTACTTTAACTTCGAGCTCAGATAATATGGTACTCCAGAATTTTTTAGTATTTTCCGATTCGTAATCAACGATTTCACCACATTTAGAACAAATCATATTGATATGAAATTCCGTATTTGGATCGTATCTTACACTTCCTTCGTTGAAACCTAATTCTTGTATTAGTCCCAAATCTTTTAATAGATGTAAAGTCTTATAAATCGTTCCTAAACTAATTGTAGGATAATCAACTTTCATAGCTTGGTAAATTTGATCAGTGCTCGGGTGGTCGTCTCTTGAAATAATGTATTTCCATATTGCTAAACGCTGAGTAGTAGCTTTATATCCATTTTTTCGAAAGAGAGCAAATAATTCTTGATCATCCATTAATAATCCACATTAATTCTAAAATTTTGTAAAGAATAAATTTACCTGCTTTAATTAAAAAAAAAGTAGAAAATAAATTTAACTACCTCGAGGAGTACTAAGCTATTATGCGAGATCGAAACGATCTAAGTTCATAACTTTATTCCACGCCGCTACAAAGTCGTGCAGGAACTTCTCCTGAGAGTCATCACTTCCATAAACCTCTGCT
>JAHQWX010000469.1 GCA_029856375.1 Promethearchaeia archaeon
CTTTTTAAAGAAGTGTGCCCTAAATGTAGGCTCGAAATCGATCGGAAAGTTTCCTTCTGTCCCCACTGTGGAGAGCCCTTACGCTCAGAAGAAGCAGAGGATATGAAGCCTGCGGAAGAATTAAATACCTAATTTTTTTTATTTTAATTTTTTTTCTATTTTTTCGACTGTGCCGTCTTTATTGCCGATATACGCGATAGACGCCATATTTACAAATAGACCAGTATCGATAACACCAGCTATATCCCTTAATTTTTGATCTAAATTAGCTGGTTCTTTTATTATGTGAAAATCAGCGTCGACAATGAAGTTTCCGTTATCTGTAACAACTGGCCCCGCCTTAGCTACACCCATTCTCAATGTTGGATGACCCCCTAATTTTTCAATTTCTTTCATTACGGGAATACAGGCTCCGGGAACCACTTCGATGGGAATACCAGTTTTCCAATTTTCTCCAAGAAATTGCGATTTTTTTCTAAAATCGGCTATTATAATTAATTTTTTTGAAAAATAGGCAGCGATTTTCTCTTGTAGGAGGCACCCCCCACCACCTTTAATTAAATTCAAGTTGGAGTCTACTTCGTCCGCACCATCTATGTCAATATCTAATTCAGGATTTAAATTTAATGTGGTTAATTTTAATCCATTTTCTATAATTAAGTGTTCTGATTGATGGGAAGTTGGAACGCATATTACATCCCAATTATTTTGTTTCACAATTTCACCTAATCTCTGTACCGCAAAAACTACAGTAGAACCGCTCCCAATACCAATTTTCATTCCATTTTTTATATTTTCGTCGACTGCGAGTTTCGCGGCTTCTTTCTTACATTTCTCGATTAGTTCGTTGTTTCCCATTTCTCAAACCTCGCATTATTAAATCTTGTTCGCCAACTTTAAAATTTTTAAAGCCAAATACGCAGCGTTATCTCCCCGATCAATTCCCACGCAAGCGACTGGTATTCGTGGAGGCATTTGGACAATAGAAAGTAGCGCATCAACTCCGCCCAATTTAACGTCAACCGGGACGCCTATTACAACTTTTTCTGTCTTTGATGCAATGACGCCTGGGAGTGCAGCAGATAAACCAGCGACCGCAATGAATATAAGAGAGCCTGTGGACTTAACATATTCGTCTAGCTCTTCGGGATTTCTGTGAGCAGAAAGAATTTTAAACTCGTACGGCACATTATTTTCTTCTAGCACCTTAATTGCCTTATCGTATACGGGTTTATCGGAATTACTTCCAGCAATAATTGATATTAAAGGATCGTTACCCATTTTTAATTCTTCTCGAGTTTCTATAGTTTATATAATGCACGATTGTTTTAAAAAATTAGCGAAAAGCACAGTTAAGACCACAGATATATTGCTTAGAAAAGACAATAAGAAAATTTAATATAAATTTTAAATTATCATTGATAAGACTTTATTTGTCTAAATGCAATTAAATGAATTCAATTTTTAAAAAACAAGTAATAAGTGAAATTAACATGGTAGAATTAAATGATGTATGGCTTGTTGATTACGCCCGAACAGCTTTTTCCCGATCCAGACCTGGACAACCAGCGAGGGATGTATTCGGGGAAATAAGAGGAGATGAGCTTCTTGTACTTTTGCTCAAAAATATGTTTGAGAATAGATTAGCCGATAAAGGCATTGAAAAGAAAGACATCGATGAATTTACTGTTGGAAGCGCTTTTGGAGTAGGAGAACACTGGACTTACGGTGGGAAATTTCCCACTTATTTTGCTGAAATGGATGTAAAGACTTCTTCGGTATTTGTCGATAAACAGTGTGGATCAGCAGCAGCTGGATTTAATTTAGGATTTTTGGAAATTGCAACGGGTTATAGTGAATGTGTCTTATCGACTGGTCTTGAACATCTCACGCGCGTACCTATGGGAATACAGAATGCGTGGATTAAGCCTAATCTCTCAATTAGTACTAAAGATTCTCCTTTCTATGTTCCTAAATTTGCTCGAAAAGGTGAATATGATGTACTCATAGCAACAGATATGTTGTCTACTGCACAAAAATTGTTTGAAGAAGAAATACCGAGATTCACCAAAGAAGATATGGATAAATTCGGTGTGAGAGCGCATAATTTAACAATTCAAAGCCAAAAGGATGGATTTTTCACATCTGGCGTGAATGGAGGAGAGATTATTCCAATTGAAGGGCACGCTGAAGGAAATGTCGAAGAATCGATGATGGTCAATAGGGATATGGCAGCCAGACCTTCAACTCTTGAAAATGTTGCTAAATTACGACCAGTTTCAAAACCACATTTCATCAAAAAAACTGCAGAAGGGAAAGATCTTGGACGACAAGGATACATGGATTTTGTAGGTAGTAAAGATGGAGT
>JAHQWX010000470.1 GCA_029856375.1 Promethearchaeia archaeon
TTTTCAATAGTATAAGCGCTTTCCAATTGGTTCTCTGTGGGTGCGTACACCATCACGGAATTATTATTAGAAATTCGACACTCTATACGCGTATTACTGGCGTAAATATTCATCCAATTTTCGATACCACCTAGCGTGATATCCGAGCCAATAACTACTGCGTTCGTCCCATCTTCAATTGTTACAATCCCACACGACCAATCTTCTACATCAACTGGACGAGAAACTATTTGATCTTGATCTCTTGGTAAGTCTTTCAAAAAGTCACGGCATTTAGTAGTAGTGCATATTATTGATTTAGGGTAAATCGGGGTGCCATCCCTCACAATACCTTCCCAAAGTTTCAAATGTACGGCAGCACCGTAAGGATGAGCTGCTTGCCGAAGCAAAGATCCCCCACCAGTGTATTTCCATTCGGCGGCAAATTCCGAATGCGAACCTGAATGCCCTTCGCCACACCTTATCTCTAAAATCTTACCTCTCGAAGCTTCCAATAGTTTTTTAGCTTTCACTATAGGCGGCGCGTAGATCCAATTCTCTGCGTAACAAAAAATTGTTCCGGATTCTCGAAACGCTTTCTCAATACGCTCGCAATCTTTTAAACATTCTTTAAACATTACAGACTTATCTGTTAAACCAATATCCTTACGCTCGTCGATTGGGGTACTCAAATCGCCAAAATAACCAGTGAGAGGCTTTTCGCATATTACATTTTTACCTGCTTCCGCTGCTTTTATAGCAAAAGGAACATGTAAAAAAGTAGGGACAATGAGATCAATGATATCAGCTTCCACTTCCTCGATCATCTTTTCAGCTGTTTGATACACAATATTCGGATTTAAGCCGTGCTTAGCACAAAAGGCCTTTGCGTTCTCTGGATTCTTCGAAGCGACACCCGCAATTTTAACATCAACGCCAGGGACTGATTGATAAGCTTCCATGTGAATATTAGCCGCAAAACGGGATCCAATTAACGCAATTTTAATTTCTTTCACATTACATACCACCTAATTCACAGTTCTTTTAACCAATTGGCCATATTTTCGAGCGATTTTTTCGAAACTTCTTCCTTATTTTTGCCTGCATGCGTTTCTAACGAGAAATATCCTTTAAAACCGTGGTCGATGGCTTGCTTAAATAAAGCTTTATAATCGATCTCCCCCTCTCCCACCACTCCAAATTTTCCCGCGATCTTTCCTAAATATCTACCGAAAGGATCTTTTATGTGTTGATGAGCTACTAAGTCTTGTTCATAGAACCATTCGATAGCTTCTGGAACGATTTCTTCTTTTTCCATCCAAAAATTACCCGGATCCAACAAGAGTTTCACTGAATCTGATTTAATCTCTTCGAAAAATCGCTTAGTGTCTTTTATTTTTCCGGCATTCATACCTAAATCGTTTTCAACTAAAAATATTTTTCCGAGAGATTCCGCCTTTTTAATATAAGGTTCGAATAATGATTTCATCTCGTCCCATTGCTTTTGATTCACAGGTTTTCCCAATAAAGATCTGACAAACGAAAAAACGCGAATGTAAGGTGTTTTGAAAAAATCTGAAATCTCTACAATTCGGTCGAACAAACTAAGATTATATGTTGGGTTAAACATGAAACTTTTCCCTTTTTTGCGCGAAAGTCTAGCGCTTGGCAAGAAGCATTTCGCGAAAGGTCCAGTTATTACAATTACTTTCATATTTCTCTTATCTAACGCCTCTTTTAATCGGTACAATTCTTCATCAGAAAATAGTGCGATATTTTTGTTCCAAATCATTCTCACATCAACAGCCTTCACACCATATTCCGTTGCGACATCGAGTGCGTGTTCAAAATCTTGGCTAATTTCATCTGTTATGACGCACAACTGGTCAATTTTACTCATTTTTTTTAACCTCTATTTTTAATTATATTATTTAGAATTAAGAATTTCCTCAATTAGTTTACCATCTTCAACACATTGCTCAAAATTGCCGAAACCAACAGCAATAAAATCATTTTCCTTAATACTTTCTATAGTATAACTAAATCCTTCTTTTGGCGCAATTCTGCCTGCCGCTAATGGTTTGATTGCAAGAATTTGCTGTTTAGTTTTTTGAATTACTTTTACTAAATGTTCAGGATTTGTATTAGACATATACCCTTTAAAATTAACCGGCTGAAAAATAAGGGCAGCGTCGTATTTGTTCTTTTCTGCTGCGTAAATAGTTTGATAATAATGCGACGATATTACCGGAATCATCCCTTTATCTCTTATATAAGCGCTTAACTCTGGATAGGATGGAAATTTTGGATTGTTTTCCCCAATTTTTAAATTTTTTATGTCGATCGCCCTGTCCGTATACGCTCTTTGCATTCCACATACTGAT
>JAHQWX010000471.1 GCA_029856375.1 Promethearchaeia archaeon
AATGGGACGCTGACCATTAACCAAGGAATCCTTCGTCCCCACCTGGTACGGGTTCGATCGCTAAGCCACCCAACTAATGGATCGTTAATTGCATTCCACACTAAATACGCGATCCACGCCCACGCCCATAATATTGGATCAATCTTTAAGATTTTTATGTAAAAATTTAAAAGCCAAGCGCCTACAAGTCCAGATGAGATAGTAAACCCAAAATTTCCTAAACCTAATTTAATCTTTGTTGCTGGAGCTACCTTAAATTTTTCGTCTAAATTGGGACCAAAAAAGAATGCCTTAATTTTTTTAATCATAATGATTAGCCAATTAGGTAAAAAACTTGTTAGAAATAAAGATAAATAATTTAATTTATCGAATATAATATGATATTACTTTTACATGTTAATAAAACTACAGAATAACAATACCTAAATTTACTTGAAACGATTACGAGCGTAAAAAAATGGAATACTTCGGATTTGTAGGAACAATATTGCGTTGCGATTTAACGGAGAAGAGAGTTTCTGACATTGATATAAATCGAGAATACGCCGACATGTTTTTAGGGGGCGCTGGCTACGCGTGTCGTTATTTATTCGATCTAATCGAGGAAAACACCGATCCATTATCACCCGAGAATGTTGTAATGATAATGACTGGTCCTTTATGCGGAACAGGAGCACCTTCTACTGGAAGATTTGTGATATGCTCAAAATCTCCTTATACTGGACTGTTGGGCGAATCGAACTGTGGAGGATTTTTCGCACCCGAATTAAAGAGCGCAGGATACGATGGTATTGTAATCACTGGAAAATCAGAAACGCCCGTATACTTAAAAATCGTTGAGAAAAAAGCAGAAATTTGCGACGCTTCGCATTTGTGGGGAAAGGGAATAATTGAAACGCAAAAGGTATTAAAAAAAGAGGTAGAAGAAGATAATTCTAAGGTGTTGTGTATAGGTCAAGCGGGAGAAAATCTTGTAAAGTACGCGACTATTGCTTCAGAGGATAGAGCAGCAGGGAGAACTGGAATGGGAGCGATCTTTGGATCAAAGAACTTAAAAGGAATTGTGGTAAAAGGATCAGGCGTAAAACCAAATATTGCTAAACCCGAGGAATTTCTCGAAGCAAGGAAAACAACAATAAATTCAATTTTAAACGCCAGCGCGACGCAAGTTTTTAGGGAATATGGGACGAGCGTGGGCATTATGTTTGCTCATTCGCTCGGCGATTTACCATTGAAATATTTTTCGCAGGGAGAGTGGGACGACATAGATAAAATATCGGGGCAAACTTTGAAAGAAAAATTTTTGATAAAGAACCGCTCTTGCTGGAATTGCGTTGTTGGATGTGGAAGGATTATTAAGGTCGAGCAAGAAGAATACGAATTACCAGAATGTGAAGGGCCTGAATACGAAACCATCGCCGGCTTTGGTGCTTTAATTCTAAATAGCAATTTAGCAGCAATTTCTAAAGCGAACCACTTATGCAACGATTACGGCATCGATACTATTAGTTGCTCTGGAACTATTGGATTGCTTTATCACCTTTTTAATGTAAATAAAATCAATGCAAAAGATGTAGATAATCTCGAATTAAATTGGGGAAACTCCAATTCTTTATTAGAACTCATAGAAAAAATCGCATTTCGTGAAGGCATTGGGAATCTCCTTGCAGAAGGTTCCAATGCGGTTGGCGAAAAATTTGGAGCTTCAATAGATGAAATCGGGACAATCAATAAATTAGAAGTCCCTTATCACGATATGCGCGCATGCTACGGTACTGCATTGACTTACGGATTTAGTCCAAGAGGGGCGTGTCATATGACTGGAGATATTTACAAAATCGCTCGAGAAGGGAACGATATCGATTTCTCTTCAGTTGGTGTGCCAAAGATCGATATGCAAAAGAACAATAAAAAAATGGCAGAAGCAACTGCGAGCCTGCAAAACTACAGAGCGGTGTACTCCAGCCTAATAATGTGTAATTTCATTAATCCTCCGCCTAATAACATTGCTGAATTATTGAAATTCTCTCTTGGTAAGGATTTCGATCTCGAAAAAATTAAAAGAATTGGAGAGAGAATCTTCAACCTTAAGCGTTTATTCAACATAAAAATCGGATTAACAGCTAATAACGATTATGTACCAAAAATTTTGACCACCCCCGTTAAGGAAGGTGGAGCGAAAGGAAAAGCCCCTGATTTTGATGCGCTAAAAAAATACTACTACGAGATTAGGGATTGGAACTCCCAAACTGGCGCTCCAAATAAAGGAAAAATAGTAGAACTGGGTTTGGGAGGTTTAATATTATAGTTTATACCCCGTATTTTTTAAATAGACTACTATTGTCAAAAA
>JAHQWX010000472.1 GCA_029856375.1 Promethearchaeia archaeon
ATCCTTTTTTGTGTAAAGATTTAATCAGTAATTCCATTCCTGGGAATATTCCACTATCCTCGTTATATTGTCTAAATTGATTATACATATATATTCCAATTCTGATTCTTTTAATTAAACGATATTTGTTTAAAAACGCAACATCCTTCGTTAAATCGTAAGCATTAAGAAGTACTTGAGGAATCGCGTAATTTTGGATCTCTTCAATTAGATGTGCGAGGTCTTCTGTGATTTCTTCCTCAGGCGTTTTGATTGAGTATTTTTTAATCCCATCTTGAGTAGCCTTTTTGAGTGGCTCTGAGATGTTAAATATCACTCCGTCAAAATCGAAAATGATGAGTTTTTTTTTATCTAAAATTTTTCCGCACATTCTAATAATTCCAGCAATTAATCATATAAAAAATTTATACAACGAATAATTTTAGGTAAGGTAAGATTCAATAAGAACTTAAGCTTATAAGTTTATATTTGATTTAGAAAAATAGGATCTAACTATTTGTCTCTTTAGTTGTTAGTTATGTCTGACGAAAACCCGAACGAAAAAATTAACGATTCAACTGAAGATATTGAAGAAGAATTAGAAGAAGAAGAATTAGTAGAAGAGGGAATAGAAGAGGAAATAATCGAAGAGCCAGAAGTTGAGGACGAAGATGACGAGGGATTCGACTCTTATATGCAAGAAGTGGATTTACTTTCCCAAGATTTCTCTGATTTAGAGGACTTCGATTTAGAAGAATTACAGGATATTAAAGACGCTATCGAACAAGTTAAACAGCAAGAGACAACAGAAGAAGTTTTTGAAGAAATTCACGAGGAAACTGAAGTTCCAGAGGTTATCCCCTCCCAAGAATCAGAAATCGATTCATACCTTAAGGAAAGAGAGCAGCTAACGCAAGATTTTTCAGACCTTGAGGAACTCGACTTAGACGAATTAACTGAAATGAAAGAAGCTATTGCGAGCGTTTCAGAGGAAGAAATAGGAGTAGATGGGGAAGCAAGACCACAACAAGTTGTCTCTGACGAATTAGAGGAAAAGATACGAACAGAGTTAGAGAAAAGAAAGGAGGCCTATAAAGAAAAAGAAGTAACTGCTGAAGACTTTCAAAACTATATTAAGGAGAAACGAGACAAAATTTGGTATCACTCGCTCTATTATTTGGTCTTCGAAACAGAAGATCATAGTGCGCCAAAAGAAGGTTTATACGATGTATTAAAAGAAGTATGCTCAAAAAATCCGATCGATCCTATACCGCAGCAACAATTCTATTTTGGATTAGGCTACATTCTTCGATTAAAACTTTACGATAAGGACATCGTGAAATACAAAGGTGGAAAATTTAAGATCAACATAAATGTAGAAAATCTTAAGAAAATTTTAGAAGAGAACGGAGAACCAATTAGTAGACGTCCAGTAATTTCTGAAGAAGAGCAAAAGAAAATGATTTCTGACTTTCTTAAAGACGATTTTTTGGACATTTAATTTATTTCAACTTTTTAAAGCGAAGTGTTTCTGATTTCAGAGAAAAACAATAAGCCAATACTCATTGTCATAGGGAATTCCAATGTAGGGAAGTCGAGCCTTACACGTTATTTAATTAGGGATCCTAAAAGTTTTAAGGGTAAATCGGGGAAGCTTCCTGGGACAACTCTTTTATTAAAAAAAATACAAGATCCAGAGACTCCTTACGACATTTTGGATCTTCCAGGATTTGGTTACATGAAGGGAACTAGTAAACGAAGGACTGAACATATTAAGAAAATGATGGTAATTCACTTGGAAAAACACAATAAGGAATTTTTTTTAGCGTTAGTTGTTGTAAATATCCTTAGAATAAGAGACGAGTTGGAAAAATGGTTTTATAAAAGCGACACATCTATACCTTTAACCTTTGAATTAATCACGCTCTTTAAAGAATTCAACGTGCCAATAGTACTGATTTTAAATAAAATTGACAAGTTAAATACCATTGATAGAAAAAATACTGAAGAATTTTTCATTGAAGCGGCGAAAAAGTTTGGAATTAAGCCAGTAAGATATGAAGAATTTAAAGGTTTTACGAGAGAACAATTTCCAGTTTTGTTGACTTCTGCTTCAAAAAAGATTAATGTAGAAGAAATGAAGCAAATCGTTCAAACTCGGTACGAAAATAAGTTTTTAAAATAAAAAGGTTAAATGAAATATTATATTTAGGTAATTGATATGGTCAAAAGAAAATGTATTTTAGTTGTACTAGACGGCTCAGCTGATAGACAGTTGAAGGAACTCAACAATCAAACGCCTTTAGAATACGCAAAAACTCCCACTCTAGATAAGATGACTGCAGAAGGAATTACGGGTATGTTTG
>JAHQWX010000473.1 GCA_029856375.1 Promethearchaeia archaeon
AAAAAATATCTCGAAATAGCAGATCCTGAAATTTTACGCATGCTAATTTTGAAAACAAATCCTAATAGCCACATATCATTCAGAATCGAAGAACTTTATCAATTGTACGATTCGTATGAAAAGATGGAAAGCATTTATTTTAATTTAGAAGAGGCAAGCTCGAAAGAAGAGGAAAGATTCTATAAATATATATATCCGCTATGTCAGATTGAGCCCGTTTTAGAAAAAAAACCTCCTAAGTTATCATTTAAACTTATAACAGAATTGGCACAATATCAAAAAATATTGAAAATTGAGGAAATTTACGATATAGCAAATTTGTCTTTAAAGGATCAAGGTTATGACGAAAAAATTCCATTGGACAAATTTAAAATTCAATTAAAAAGAGCAGAAAACTGGATAAAGGAAATAAAGATCTTTCTGGATGAACAAGCTAGCGAAGATATCAGAAAAGATATTTTAAGCAAGATCGAAATTTTTGAAATTCCAGATAATGTTCCTCAAGAAATAATAGAAAGCCTTAATGCAACGCAAAAGGAAGGAATTAATATTTTGAGAGAATTTTTAGAATCTAATCGTGATTTGAGTGATAAGCAAATCCAAGAAAAAATTTACGATATTAGTAAAAATAAATTAAACCTCCCTCGAAAGAAATTATTTTTAATTTTTCAAGCCATTTACCTATTGATATTAGGAAAGAAGTCTGGTCCAAGGTTGGGGCGTTTTCTTAATAGATTAGATCAAGATTGGGTAATAAATAGATTAACATTTGAGTAATTAGGTCTTGATCCCGATTAAGAATTATTTGCATCAATATTTGTCTTTTTTGATCTTGTAACCTTTTTCTTAAATCTATGAAATATCGATCCTCTCATTTCTTTTTCCAATTTCTGCTGCTCAAGTATTTTAAGGCATGTTTCACAGTATTTCTTATCTTCTGTTATCATTTTTTCGCATTTTAAGCAATGTTTATGAGGATAGATTCTCTGTTCCGATTTCTTGTACTTTTCAAATTTACTCATAACAAATATACCTTGATATTTGATAAATACAATCGAAAAAAAAAATATTGGCATTTTTAAAATTGAAATTAAATTATATGGTAAAATGACAAATAGAGTCGTATTTAGGAGCTATTTTTTATATTCAGTTTTGGCAATTATTGTCTTTTCTGCAATAATAACTCCATTTATATTATTAAAAGACAATTTATTCGTTGTTTCGTCGAATTCAATGTATCCAACTTTAAGAATTGGAGATTTAATTTTTGCTGCTAAACAAAGTCCTGCAGATATTAATGCTAATGAAAAAGATGGAGATATTTTAGTTCTTAGAGGTCCCAATTATTATTATGAAAACGAATTAAACCCGATTTTTTTGCATTACTTAGAAAACAACACTCCAATTATTCACAGAGCTATTGATAAAAGAATAGAGAATAATAAATACTATTTTCTAATGAAAGGAGATAACAACCATCAAGTAGACGGTGGATATCAATTATTAAATTTCTCTGAAAGTGGAGATTTTTTCCTTGTCGAGTATAATAAGACTAATGCAATTTATGTCAGTGAAGATGAGTTATTAGGCGTCTTAGAATATATCATACCCCTTATTGGTTATGTTAAGATATTTTTCCCCTATATTTTAATTTCGCTTGCAATTTTTTCAATATGTTCCATCGGCTTTAAGCTAATGGGGTATCAAATTAAGTTAGTTAAAACGGATTCGAGCTAGTAAATCTAAAATTTTCGTATTTTAAAATGTTTTTATCCAAAATATTTCTGAATTATGCCAAAATCGGGGAAATTTGATCTCTTCTTCTTTTCTACAGAAGGCGAATTTATTTTGTATTGTAGTAAAAATCGCGTAAAAAAGTATATAGCTTTTAATGTAATAGAAACCGATAATTTAGAAAAACTTATACCTTTATTTAATTCAAATTTAGAGGTTGGAATCTTAAATTATTACTCTATTCAAATTGTGAATTTCTCTCTCAACAAGATCTTCATTGTTTTAAGCTTTCAAGACAAGATCAAGGAAAATCTATTAAAATCTATATATATTTTCAAGGAGGCTATTGAAAAATACTCTGCAAAGGAATTCATAAGTATTAAATATTTTAAAAAAAAAGAATTAAAAGATATTTTTACAGACATTATTTCAGAAAAGATTAATGAAGATATTAAGGTTATATGCGAAAATAATTTGAGTTACATTAAAAATAAAGAAATAATTCACTATTTCAAAACTTATTCGCTTAATTTTGTTAAAAAAAATTATTCGAGTTCGATTTTTAACATTTTTTTTAACTTGATAAATGATTTGGGAATTAAAGGTCG
>JAHQWX010000474.1 GCA_029856375.1 Promethearchaeia archaeon
GATAAAAATGAGATGGGATAATTACACATGTTTACCGGAGATCTTTAGAAACCAAAGAGTATTTGACGGTTGCGGTATATCTGGCTTTATTAATATTGATGGAAAGTTAGAAGGCGGTAGAAAAATAGTCGATATGCTATGTATATTAAACGAAAGAGAAAATGGTTTAGGAGCTGGATTTGCAGCGTATGGGATCTATCCTAAATTTGAAAATTATTACGCGTTTCATTTTTTATTTGATGATGAGAAAGCAAAGAGAAGAGTCTTAGATTTTTTAGAGCAAAATGGCTATTTAATTCACTCTGAAGCGATACCAACGAATGTTCCCTCAAATATTGATTATCCACCAATCATTTGGAGAGTATTTTTCGAACCAAAGAAATTCGAATCCATATCTACGGACGAGTTTGTTATTTCTTTAGTGATGCAGATTAACGATAAAGTTGAAGGGGCTTATGTCATGTCTTCGGGAAAAAATATGGGCGTGTTTAAAGGAAATGGTTGGTCAAACGAGATTGCAGATTTCTATAAAATATCAGAGTATAAAGCATACTTGTGGCTTGCTCATTCGAGGTTTCCGACGAACACCCCGGGATGGTGGGGGGGCGCTCATCCATTTAACCTTTTAAATTGTTCGGTAGTTCATAACGGAGAAATAACTTCCTACGGGACGAATAAGAGATTTTTAGATTCTTTCGGTTATAAATGTACTTTACTTACTGATACCGAAGTGATTGCTTACTTATTTGATTTACTTTGTAGGAGACATAACATCCCAATACCTATTGCGGCATACGCGTTAAGCCCACCAATCCACGAAGAAATTGAAGCGTTAGGGAAAAAATATAAGCTTGCACTAAAGAGCATAAGAGCAACTTACAAATCCGCTATGTTAAATGGACCCTTTTCCATTATCGTAGGATATTCAGATCCCGTTCCAACTATGATAGGGTTATCGGATAGAAAGAAATTAAGACCATTAATTGCAGGAATTTCAGAAGATGAGGGGACTATTTATATGAGTAGTGAGGAAGCTTCTTTTAAACGCCTACTGCTAAATGGTGATAATTCTTTTGCTTTCAAGGAGATTTGGCACCCTAACGCTGGGAATGCAATAATTGCGAGGATTGGCGATGGTTTGATAAGAAATGGATTAGAAAAACCATTTGAAAAAATAGAATTAACGGTTATGGGGGTGTGAGAGTAATTTCAATAAGCCACGAGTTTCCACCATATTTCCGAGTAACAGTTGATAGAGAGTTATGTAAGAAATGTAAAAGGTGTACTAATCATTGTTCTTATGGAGCTTTAACATTTAATGGAGAACGAATAATATGTGACGACTTTAAGTGTGTTGCTTGCCAAAGATGCGTTGTTATGTGTCCCGCAAGCGCGATTAAAGTAGTAAGTAATGAATCCTTCTTACCTCCACACGGGAATTATACGAGGCGAATTAGAAACATTATTTGGGCACAATCTGGAAATGGAGGCGTTTTACTGAGTGCTACAGGAAACGATAGACCTATTAGAAACATTTTTGACGATTTGTTGTTGGATGCGTGTCAAGTTACAAATCCCTCAATAGATCCCCTAAGAGAAAAAATCGAAACCAAAGTATTTTTTGGACGGAAACCAAAGAAACTAGAATTTTCGCATGCTGTACAAGACATAAATAAGATATCCCTAAAAACGGAATTTATGCCCAATTTCGAAATTGATATGCCTATTATGGTTGGCCACATGAGTTTAGGTTCAATTAGTTATAACTCGTGCATGGCAATTTACCAAGCTGCGAAGGAATTAAACATTTTAGCAGGTTCAGGAGAAGGAGGTCTACACCCAGATTTTTATGAATACGGTCCAAATATCATAACTGAGATCGCTTCAGGACGATTTGGAGTGGACATTAATTACTTAGAAAACGCTGCTGGATTAGAAATTAAAATTGGTCAGGGAGCAAAACCAGGACACGGGGGGCATTTACCTGGCGAGAAAGTAAATAGCTTGATTTCGCAAACGCGAATGATTCCAAAGGGTAGCGACGCTCTTTCCCCATATCCTCATCATGATATATATTCAATAGAAGACCTAGCTCAATTAATTGCGGCTTTAAAAGAAGCCACTAGGTATAAAGTACCTGTAGGAGTAAAAATCGCGGCAGTTCACAATTCGGCACCAATCGCGGTAGGTATTGTTAGAGGAGGCGCTGATTTCCTTACGCTGGATGGTTTTAGAGGGAGTACTGGGGCATCGCCAAGAATCATACTTCAGCGTTCTAAGGATACAAGAGGCCATGGATAGGGCTTATGTGAAATTCGTCAAGGCTTACGGCGG
>JAHQWX010000475.1 GCA_029856375.1 Promethearchaeia archaeon
CCAGTAATCGTCAAATCGCGAGGATCGTTCTCTTTAACGCCAATTTCTCTAGTAATAATCTCAACGATCGAGGGAAAACAACTGTATATATCAAATGCATTGATATCTTTGAGTGTTATACCAGCTTGTTTTAGCGCTTGGCGCGATCCTTCCCTAGCTGCAGGAGAGTCGTAGATACGAGGTCGCTTAGTAATTTTGTGAAGGTTCTTAAAATCAGCACCACCCATTAAGTACACCCATTTTTCTCTCACAATTTGGATCTCTTCAGCAATTTCGTCGCTCGTCATGATTATCGCAGCTGATTGATCAACAAACACATTAGAACACATAAGTTTTGTGTAAGGATGACAAATATATCGATTATTTGGAGTTGGAGTTGTGATTTCTTCCGCGGAATACGAATTTTGTGTCCAAGCGTGAGGATTTTTCGAAGCAGTTATCGAAAATTTTTCCATTAATTTACCCATATATTGATTATGTTCCTTTATACTCCTATTTGAAGCTGCTCGTACAGCCGTTTCGAATAAAGCGTACGAAAACGGAGGGAATTTAATTTTGTACTTATTTTCAAATGGAACTGTCCCATCCCATATATTACCTTCCATATAACTGGGTTTTCCTTTTTTCGGCCAATCTAAAGAAATTTTTCCCTTTTCGGCGTTAAATATTGAATACAGAGCTTCTCCTCCAGTTATTAGAACTGCGTTACTCTTACCCAAAGATATCCAGTTGGCAGCCCGATTCGTGAGCATTTGGGGGGTATCCCCTCCATCAGGTAGATATACTTTGTGAACGGGTTTGATGCCCAAGGTTTCGCACAATTCTGCTGGCGCGTCTTCGTAAGACCAACTTCTAATATTTACCATGAAGATGCTATCAATATGATCGACGATTTTAGGACTATTTACATCCTCGAGCGCAATTTGACTGGCGTTTTCAATTAATTTTAGAGGGTGAAGGCGCTCAGAAACTTTTTTTGGTTGTGTTAATTGAGCTACTCCAACTATGATTGGATGGGACATAACTAAATAGAAATAATATTAGATGAGTTAATAATTATTTATAGTTTTTACCTTCGATTTTTTCTATAATTTTCAATCGCATTATGCAACGCGTCGACTCCAAGGACAGAACAATGAACTTTCGGCTCAGGAAGACCCCCTAAAGCATTAACTATGTCATCAGAGGTTATTTTTAACGCCTCATCCAAAGTTTTTCCTTTTACTAACTCGGTTACCATCGAAGAACTAGCAATTGCCGCCCCACAACCAAATGTTTCGAACGATACATCAATTATTTTATCATCCTTCACTTTTAGGTAAATCCACATCATATCACCGCATACTGCCGAACCCTGTTCTCCGACTGCGTCAGCATCCTCCATTTTTCCCATGTTTCGCGGGTTTCTGAAATGATCAAGCACTACATCGTTGTAATTAAGCATTTTTCACACCAATCTAAAATGAATTGTGATACATAATCCAAGTTTACTAAAAGAATAAAATGAGTTATATAAAAAAACACTTATTGTTTTTGTTTTTCGCGATATTTATTTATAGCATCGTGAAGACCGTCTGCAGCTAGGTTGGAACAATGCAACTTAATTGGAGGTAGCCCATCTAAGGCATCAGCTACATCTTTTCTCGTAATATTCATAGCTTCGTCTAAAGTTTTACCTTTAGCGAGTTCTGTGACCATACTTGATGTCGCAACTGCAGCCCCGCACCCAAATGTTTGAAAAGAAACATCATCTAATTTGTCATCTTTTACCTTGATATAGATGTACATCAAGTCTCCGCAAACAGGATTACCGACTTCTCCAACTGCATCGGCATTTTCCATTTCACCCATGTTTCGGGGATTTTTAAAATGGTCCATTACTTTATCTGAATACATTTTTCTCAAACCTTATTATTTATTCGCTTAATTATTCATCCTCTTCCAAATCGTGATGATGATGTTCGTCAGTCTCACATGAGGGATCAAACATATATTCTACTCCCTTTTTTAGAGGGGACATTTTCCTTAATCTTTCAATAACGGGAGGCAGTTTTTCGAGAAAGTAATCAATCTCTTCTTCCGTGGTAAATCTTCCCATGGAAATGCGCAGTGAGCCATGTGCATGCTCTACTTTTTCTCCTATTGCTAATAGAACATGCGACGCTTCTAAGTTTTTTGAGGAACATGCTGAGCCTGTCGACGCTGCAATACCTTCCATATCGAGAGATAATAGAATTGATTCACCCTCGATGTATCTAAATCCTAAATTGACTATGTTAGGCAGTCTCTTGTCGGGATCGGGGTGTCCATTTAACTTCACATCT
>JAHQWX010000476.1 GCA_029856375.1 Promethearchaeia archaeon
AAGCTTATTGAGTATATTTTCCTTCGACATTTCATTTACCCTCCCGCTGTTATGTATTCTGGTTGAGGGCCTTCACCTGGCTTGTAATTAGCCCCGTAAGTTCTCGCTGCCTTCACAACCGCAATTGCGTTATATAAAGGAGCGTAAGGAGGATATTCGCACGATGCTCCGAATAAATAACCTGCAGGAGCTTTTCCAAAAACTCCAAGTTGTCGTTTTCCTTCTTCAAATACTTCGCTAGGACTTGCCCATGCAAGTAATGAAACGCTTAAAAATCCTAGAAAAATTAATTTATTACCATATTTTTCTAGCATTTCAGTCTCGGTTGCACACCCATCTGGTAAAAACGCGTTTTGGATAATAATAGGTTTCAACCATTTAATTAAAAGGTCAAAGTAAGGACCTCGACCACAAGTGTGGCAACAATAGAGTGCTCTTTTTCGCCTAACAAACCTAGCAATTCTTTGCTGGTACGGCGCGTCTAGTTCTTCCCACATCTCTTTGCTCATAAGTTCTCTCTCCGCTAAAACCACAGGTACCATAATCGTTCGGGCTCCAGCTTCGATTTGTTTTTCAACAAATTCAATCTGAAGATTGGTAATTGTGTCTAAAGCCTCGTGAAGTTTATCTTTATTACGTACAAAATCACGTACAAGTTCGTTTACATTTCGAAGTCTGGAGAGTAGTCCCATCGGACCAATGGTAGCTCCACCGATCATAATATCAGGGTTCTTCTCCTTAATGGCTTCAATAGTATGAAGTTGATTTTTCATCCTTGTTGCTTTATCCCAACTAAATAATTTCTCGATATTTTTATATCCGTCCGCAGATTTAATTACTGGATTATGGGGATCTGGATAGGCTGCATTATTAGTTGGGAAAATAATTTTTGCTCCAAATCCTTGAGCCTCAATACAGAGATCTGCGATAGAAGTAACGGCATCGTAACCAAAAAATCGTTGGGCTTCTAATTGACATCTAATGAATATTTCAGGATCCATACAATATTTCGCATAGTCGACATGAAGCAATTGTGCGGCGGCGGCAGTAACAAATGGGAAAACTGGTATTCTATCTAATCGTTTTCGCATCACTAATCCTAATATTCTTTCAATAGGTGTCATATATTCTTGTATTTCTTTCACTTCTTCTTGCATTGGTTTCACCTAAATCTGTTAGATTACTATAAAATTTGATAAATACAAATATAAACATTAATGTAAAATGAGAAATAAGTAGCATACTTTGAATAGAATAAATTTTAAAGAACAAAAAGCAAAAAATATTGTAGTAATTAGTTTTTAAAGTGTATATCACAATGACAAGAATTAACTCGTTTTTGTCGAAAAATGCGGGAAATATCGTATCAATCATCGGTTATAGCGTATTCATAATTATGCTATTTACATACTTAAATTTTTTAACTTATATGATGCTCGTTTTCGTCTTAATAATGCTGCCAGTAGTTATTGTTGGACTGTTTCATAGAGATATGAAACTTGCTATTAAGAGAATAAAATCGATGAGTTGGGCTTTAATTTTGGTAATTATTTTATTATTCCCCGCTTTTTGGTTGATCCCACAACAAATATATACGAGAATAAATAGGCAAAGCGAATTAATTACGCCAAACGCGCCTTTAGTTCAGCAATTTGCTTCAGATTTCCAAGCTAGTAATCCAGATTTTAATACTTTAACGATTGAAGAAAAAACTATTCGAGTTAAAAATTACACCTTAGAGAGAGTTGTATGGAAACTCGATTATGAAACTTACGGAATGTCGGGGCATGTAGCAACTCCATCTCAATGCATTTTATTAGGCGCAGATGATTGTCAAGGTCAGGCTGTTACCATGGCTTCGCTTTTTATTAACCTTGGATTTGAGTATGTATGGGCAGTAGAAACACCTTTCCACTGGTATGTAATTATTCGTGATCCTTCAAAAGGTGCGTTAGATGTTGGCTGGGAGAGAAATGTTGAAAATTTGATGGATAGCGGTGAATTGATAACGGTAAACAGAGCCGGGCACACTAATAGCATGCCTGAATGGTCTTGGGAAGAAGTGTTTATGATATTTAACGATAAAGTAACATTATTTCCAGTTGATCCATTGGAGGCGATGGTAATTGCCTTAACAACAGGTCCTTATTTTCATAGAGAACTAGTTCCGGTTTTCGCTTCATTCGATATAGTACTTCTAATTTTAGTAATGATTTTACTTGGCCTACTTGCTACGGGATGGACATCGTACATTATGTATAACAATCCTAAATTAAATGAAGGTAAACGAGA
>JAHQWX010000477.1 GCA_029856375.1 Promethearchaeia archaeon
TCAACTAATATTTTTGCGCGTTTTTGAGGGGTTCCTCCAAACTCGTCTTCGCGCTTGTTTGAGTAAGGAGATACGAAATTACTCAGTAGATAGCCGTGAGCAGCGTGTAATTGCACCATATCGTAGTCACTTTCGTAAATTCTGCGAGTTGCTGATACAAACCAGTCAATAACCTCCTCAATTTCTTGGATCTTCAATCCTCGAGGTTTTCTACCATAAGAGGTAATTGGCATTGGAGACGGTCCAATTGGGTCGTATTTTGGATGAGTATTTTGTATTCCCGTGTGCGCAATTTGAGCAGCGATTTTTGCATCTGAACAATCGTGGACAGCTTTCGTTAATTCTCTCTGTCCCGATATAAAGGAGTCGTTGAAAATCCAAGCCCCGTATTGGCTCCCCGTGCCGCTTGGATGTACTGCAATCATGCCTGTGATAATCAATCCCGTTCCGCCTTTAGCTAATTCACACAAAAAATCTATTAACTCTGGGGCGATCTCACCGTACTTTGTTGCCCGTTTTTCGTAAGTAGCAGACCGAACAATTCTGTTCTTTATTTCTACATTGCCAATTTTACCGGGAGAAAAAAGAGTCTTTAACTCCATAGTAATATTTCTCTTGGGATTAATTTATAGCTTGTTAATACTCGTAGTCATCCCACCGTCGAGAATCATGTTGTCTCCTGTGATATAATCTGCGCCTGGAGAAGCAAGAAACAACGCGGCACTTGCCACATCAGCCGGCATTCCAATTCTCTTGAGAGGGAGCCCAACTTTTCTCGCATCTAAGAAGCTCCAAATCGTGTTGGGATCGTTATGATATTTCGCAGTTAAAAACACACCTGGAGATATCGCGTTGCATGTCATTTTGGGAGCTAATTCGAGGGCCCACAGTTTTGTAAGCGCTATTAACGCAGCTTTACTTACGCTATATATCCCAATAAAAGGATTTAACGATGTCGTAACCCCGGCACACGAAGCAATATTAATAATTTTTCCTGCAATTGGTTTAAACTTGTTTAACCTCATTTTCCGAAAGAAATTCTTCGTTACAAGCCACGAGCCTTTCACATTCACATCCATTACCTTATCGTAGTTCTCAATAGGGCACGCAAGCGTTCTATATAAGCCACCGTCAATCCCCGCGTTATTGACGAGAACAAAGATATTATCGCATTCTTTAAACACTTCTTTGGTCATTGCTTTAACTTCGTCGGGTTTGGATATATCTGCTTTAAAGGTAAATACTTTAGAGCCGTATTTAGATTCAGCTAATTTAGCTGTTTCCTCAAGTGGTTCTAGAGCAATATCGTTTAAAGCTAGATTCGCTCCAACCTCAGCAAACCTTAACGCCATTTCGCGCCCAAATCCGGCTCCCGCACCGGTAATAAACGCTCCCTTTCCTTCTAAAAATTTTTCCATAATAAATCTACTCTTGAAATTTTATTATTTCTAATTGTTTGAACGTTAAGAATTAATTAAAACTTGGCATCGGTTCGATAAAAAACGGTCTAAAAATCATTTAAAGTCGAGATTAGTTGAATTAAGATCATAGTACTAAAAGTAATTAAAATGTTATTGGAGGAATTTTCAAATATGACTTATAGCACAACTATTGAGGAGATGATTGTGATCTGCTTGATAATCACTATAGCTGTCGTTTTACCTATTCTATTCGTCGTTGGATGCGTTTATCTCGTAAATTACGCAATTGCTAAAGCGCAAAAGAGGCCGAATAAAATTGTTTTTAAAGAAAATCCAAATTCTGTCGAAACATCAAAAACATCTCCTTACGAGAGATATCTGGAGGAAATTGAGAATTTTTCTCAATGATAAAGACTGGACTAAAAATGACATAATAATTACTTCAATTATAATTAATTCAAGAAAATAAAAATAAAGATTGAAAAAAATGCTATTACAAGAAATTATTGATTGGAACGGTTGGTACGATGTTGTCGATTGGTGGAGTAGTCTTAGCACAACTGAACAATTAATTCTCGGAATATTCGGCATTATTATAGCTGTTGCTATTACCGTTCTCGTGTGTATAGGAGTATTCTACCTGTTGAAATATCTCTTCATTGGGATTGCGTATCTATTGAAATATATTTTCAAGGGTTTGGTTTGGATTTTTGAGAAAATAGGAGAGTTAATTAGCGCCTTGTTTAACTTAAATAAAACTGAGCAGAAAGGAGATGCCAAATCGGTGGAGTCAGAAGAACATATCGTCAAAATAAAACGAGAGGTCGTTGAATTACCAAAGAAAGTCAAGGATAAGATAGAAAACGATG
>JAHQWX010000478.1 GCA_029856375.1 Promethearchaeia archaeon
ATTGGCAGACTGAAACTGGAGGTTTCCTTTTAACTCCTATTTCTTCGTGTACTCCAACAAAACCTGGTTCCTGCACCTTACCATTTTTTGGTATTAGTCCTAAAATCGTTGACACCGATGGAGACGAAGTTGGAGTGAACGAAGGAGGGTATTTAATTATTCAAGAGCCTTGGCCTGGCATGCTTCGGAACATATGGGGCGATCCAGAACGCTTTAAATCGACTTATTTCGAAAGATATCCCGGCAATTATTACACGGGTGATGGTGCGAGATACGACGAGGATGGGTACTTGTGGATTCTAGGTAGGCTTGACGATGTTATTAAGGTGAGCGGGCACAGAATTGGAACTATGGAAATAGAGAGTGCGATAGTTAGCCATCAGAAAGTCGCAGAAGCGGCAGTTGCACCAATTCCACACGAAATAAAAGGGCAAGCGATATACGCTTATGTAACACTGATGCAAGGCATTAATAAAACAAACGAATTGAAAAGAGACATCTCAATGCATGTACGACAAGAGATTGGTCCTGTGTTCCAACCCGATGTAATCCAATTCGCAGACGCTCTCCCCAAGACAAGAAGCGGAAAAATAATGCGTAGAATATTAAAAGCAATTGCTACTGGAACAGATGTGGGAAATGTAACCACGCTCGCGGATCCCAGCGTCGTGGACGATTTGATTGCCGAAAAGAAAAGGATGGAAGCAGAAGGCGAAATTTAGAATTTTTATTATCTCTATTTTTTTGAAGGATTTCAATTAATACGCTTTCATTTAAAATATCCACATTGTTTTAATAATATTAATGTGAGAAGTGCTGAAAAAAAATCATATATCGATACAAACGCTACGAACAAAAATCTCGGCTCTATTATAACCGTTATTATTGCAACGACAACCATTGTAAACCTAAATATAATTGAAACTACTGGGATTATCTTGTATTTTTCAACATCCTTTCCAGAGTATAAAAGTAGAACGCCCATAAAAAACATCATAACTCCTGCGAACCAATTCCAAAAAAAGAAATTTGGAATCCCCATAATCTGCATGAAAGGATCCACTAAAAAAAACATAATTCCAGCAGTAATTTCGACCCAACCGCTAAATTTAATGAATTTTATTAGAAATTCACTTTTATCCATTAATTATCAACTCGTTTTTAATGAATGACTCGCATTAACCGGCAACATAAAAAAAATAATTAAATTACTTCAACTATTCAGTTTTATAGGAATCGAAGTCGTAATACCATTTAACTGGTTGCGTTCCCTCTTTTTGTCTAGTCTCTTGCAAGCCTTTATAAAAATCTTCGTTGTGATTTCTCAAATGGAATTCATATCCGCAGTAAGCGCATTTTGTGGTTGTGGTTTTTAACCAATATTGTGGACTTGAAAAATCGAGAACAACTTTATTAAGTTTGCCATCTTTTGTTTCCATATAACTTTCAAGTGGTACTTTAAATCGAACGCTTGTGCTACCGCAATTCGGACATTTCCCACAAGAAGCAATGTATTTCACTTCGGGCATTCCTATTCCAACATCTTTTTTTTCTTCTACCATATTAATCACCTCTTATAATAATCCTAAGTACCTCCTAAGGCTATTTTGTATAATAAGTAACTGGATATTCCTCGCACCACCGATAACTTCCTCGATATACGAAGTTGCTGCGAGCTCTTGAATTTCTAAATTGTCAGTTACGGATATTCCCCCAACCATTTGTTGTACAGTGTATGTGATATCGGCGCTCAAGCGAGCTACTAAGAGTTTGCCTTGAGAACTAATTCCCGCAATCCATTTTTCGGCCTGTTTGCTCGGACTATCTGCAAATAATATATTTTTATCGTAAATCGACGCAGCCGAAAAAGCTAAAGATGTAGCAGAGGAGGTTCTAGCTAAAAGTTCTGCCAAACTAAAGCCAACTCCTTGATAAGAAAGAATTGTTTGACCAAATTGTTTCCTTAAATTAGCATAAATAATTCCATAAATAAGCGCAGCCCAACAAATTCCTAATCCCGATCCCATAATTCCAAGTCGTTCGGGTACTAATCCATCGAACAAGTGGTTATAACCCTTTCCATCATCGCCTAAAACATAGGCAATTGGTATCTGCACATCCTTCATTATTGTATGAGCGATATGAACGCGTGGAACATAATCTATTTTTAATCGATTTGTGATGATCTCACCTTTAAAATCTCTAGAGACCATAGCTTGCACCATCGTGCCTCTTGGATTAGCTTCGTTGTATACGGCATAGGTGACAAAATACTTCGATTTAGGACCG
>JAHQWX010000479.1 GCA_029856375.1 Promethearchaeia archaeon
AACCTTCCTAGTGATGCTCGAGCTTTTTTGATCGCAGATTTAGACCCAAGATTGGCTTATAGAGCCGCTCAAAGAACCTTAAAAAGTTTTGATACGAGAGCGGTAACCTCCCACGAAACAGGTCAAGACGAAGAATATAAAGCAGAAGCGTGGTACTGTGCAGAAGCTAAAGTGACTGGTGGTAGAATTATTACACGAATTTATATAGATGCTAAAAATCAGTCTTTAGAAGTAAGGGTTTGGTGCGGTAACCCCGGTCAATTAACTGGTTTCTTAGCGAAAATCATTGAGATTTTGTTTGAACAGATTGGTATAATTAGAAAAATAAAATCAGAAGAGCGAGAAAAAACGCTTGATGTTATGGTAATAACTCAAAATCTAATGGAAATCTCAGATTACGCAATGTTGAAGTGGAAGTCAAGCAATATTCGCATTAAACTTCAAGATACATTTGTTCGTATACGAAAGATATTGGGTGAAAAAGATCCCGTTTTGGATCGAATCGAATACTGGCTAACAACTCTTAACAAATACGAGAAGGAAAATAATATTAGCGAAGAAGACGCCACAAAATTAGTGGATGACATAGAACATTTTAAGAATGTCCTCGGTAGAGCAATTAAAATATAGAGGATTAAAGGTCTTAGTTTATAATTACATAACGAAAATTCTTCAAATTCTCAATACCGTTAATTTCAGTTATGAATTTCTGAAATTCGCCAAGTTTTCCCTCAAAAACAAGCAGAATCGTTCTATACTCTGTGTAGATATATTGAGATTTCCCCACAATTGCATCCCCATAATCTAATTCTAACTTAATTATTTTCTTACTAGTTGCATCATCATCGTTCTCAACGACCATTATGACATTTCCGATTATAGATTTCGGACTTTCAAAAATACTTAAATCACTATCAATCTCTGAAGTTTCCATCGTTGACATGAGTTGTAACAGGGCGTTCCTCATTATCATCGATTGATTTGGAGTACTCTTCTTAGATGCTAGCTTGTTTAAGAACTTTTTAAGGTTCTCGTTAATAGAAAAACTAATTATGGGCAATCTTTTCACACTTCCTACTATTTTGAAATCTTATTCCTTGTATTATTATTACGATAAATTGCATATATAATATTTGGTTCTATTCTATTAGAATCCTTATTATAAAGATAATAAAAGATAGCTCCGGGCGGATTCGAACCGCCGTCCCAGGATTCAGAGTCCCAGATGCTTGGCCACTACACTACGGAGCTAAAGCTAAAAAATCTTTTATTAAAAGTATGTAATTTTTTTAATAATTTTTTTAATTTGGTTTTATTGAAAAGTTTTATTAAAAAATTTTCTCGAGAAATAAATCACGAATGGTGTTTAACCCATTCAGAAATTTCTTTGAAATATCTATCGCTCATACCTGCTACATAATCTCTTACGATCCAACACAATTTACCTTCGTCTTGGTATTTTTTATAGTAAATTGAATAGTCTTTATTGTCGATGTATTCAATGTGATCTCTAAAAATGGGAGATTTATAATTCTCTTTTTCTAAATCTCTTAAGAAGGTTTTAAACATAAGTTTAAAATTGTCTTTAATTTCCAGATTTTTCTCTCTACTTTTTGAATCTCTTTTTTCGTAAATGTGCTCGTAATTGAAATCTTTCAATTCTTTAAGTGCTGCGAAAATTTCCTCGTCGTATCCAATTATATTATTCTCTAAACTGTAATCTAAAAGATTTCGAATTAGTTTATTCATTATTTTTCGATTTGTGTATCCAAGCACTCTTCTACAATTCTCTGGGATATCATTTCTTTTAATGAATCCTAATAGAATGGCATCTTCAATGTCTCTCCCGATATATGCTATTATATCCGCAAACCTTACCGCTATGCTTTCGTTGCTCATTGGAATTCTTTCGAATTTATTTCCTTGAAAGGAATCGTGATATTCTTTAAAATGGTCGTCCCACGATTTTCCATTAATTTTTCTCGGTTTTAATTCGCGTTCAAAGGTCTCTCCATCGTGACTAAGAATACCATCATATACTTGCAGAGTTAAATTTAATCCTTTCGCGGGTTCTGTTGGAAACCTTTTCTCTAACTCAGCAAGCCATCGTACCCCTTGCGCATTATGTAGATAAGTACCGATTCCGTATTCTTTACTTAATTCATCTAAATATTGTTCTCCAATGTGTCCATATGGTGTATGCCCTATATCGTGCGCTAGACTGACTGCTTCGATCAAATCGGTATTAAGTTTTAACGCACGTCCGATTTGTCTAGCAATTCTTGA
>JAHQWX010000480.1 GCA_029856375.1 Promethearchaeia archaeon
AAATATTCACCTAATAATCAATAATGAGAATGATTTCTTATAAATAAGAAACGACTAACTAAATTTTTTGGCACTTACTTTCGAGACCATGTAAACTCAACGCGTTCTCCGGTATCAACAATTCTACGCACGCGCTTCTTGCTTTCGTTCCGCATATCTGTGATACTTTGAAACTTTCGGGCAGGACGACCCACATAAATGTAATTAGACTCTAATACCTGCCCAATATGCGTTGTAGCCCAGACGCCTAAAGTTGTCCCTTTACCGATTATAGTTCCAGGTGCGACAATAGCGTTCCCACCGATTACTACATGGTCTCCAATAATCACTTTCTTAATTAACAAGTGATCTCCAACGATCATACTAGATAAAATCACAGCTCCCTGCCCTAGCATTGTATTTTTACCAAATTCGATAAATTCAACATCGCTCCAACCGTCAAAGAGGGTTGATTTAAAATCCACCTTCATTTTACAGATTTTAAACGCGAGATTACTTGCCCAAGGAAAACAAAAATTGTTCCAAATCCAGAAAATGAACTTTTTTACAGTAACTCTCATACAAAAGTAGTAATAATCTTTATCCTTTTTATCTATTTTAAATAAGCCCTCCTTTGATTTATGAATTAGCTCAAGTAAAATTAAGAAAATCTTACCTAAAACTAAAGCAAATAGGATATAGACCCCCCACCATGCTAAAACATCGATAAATATTGTAAACACTCGATAATGAAAGAAATTTTCTCCCATAACATTACTATAAAATGTTAAAATCATGAAAGTTGGGAATAAAAGCGTTAAAGCATGAAGCATTAGATAAATAAAAATCATCATAGGAGTCCATGTAAAAGCGTTGGTTGTTATTGGATATTTAGTTATATCTAAAGTTTCGAGATTTGTAGATGGTTCAATCTTTTCACTCACGATCTAATTCACCCCCCGTGAGATTCTCAATTTCTTCCTTACTTAATCGTTTTGCCGGAAAAAAGGAATATATTCCATCGCTTCCTATTTTGTCATACTTTATAGTCGTACCCATTGGAAGGAAGGTAACATTATCTCCTATTTCTAAACCTGGTAATCCGCCCATAAGAGAACTAAAAATACAATTGTCTCCAATTTTAGCGCCATAAAATGTAAGGTTTTCTGTTCCGTACACACCATCAACGAGATGATTTGTTATATGTGCAAACGTTCCAAAATAACAATTTTTACCGCAATCAATTAAACTATGAAGATAGTAGCCTTCTTCGTATATTGTTCCTTTTCCAGATCTCACAGTACCCATGAAGTTCAATTCCCACCTAATCAACCACGGAAAGGGAGAACGGATAACTGAAAAAATTGGATACTTCATTAGAAAAGACCCAAAATGGTAATAATCCATTTGAGTTGATTGCTCGTCCAAATTTCTATCAATGATACCCTCCTTTGGACCTCGTTTTTTAGCTCTCTTATAAAACCATTTTGCGAATAAAGCTACAAAAAACAAATGAAAAATGTAAATACCAACAATAATTATTGGTGTGATAAGTAAATATGTAATTATTGTCCAGTTTTGGAATATATTAAGCGTAATAGGATTTGAAAATACATTAGGTATGAAAAAACCATAAATATAGAGCAAAAATAGAAAAGCAGGTGCAATATAGGACCCTCCAATAATTAACCAACCCGTTATAACATAAAAATGGAAAGGTACCGTAAGATCTTTGCTGTGCAATTTTAAATCTTCTTCATTATAGGTAGCTTCTACTATTTTTTCAAATATTTCATTCTCAAGCTTCTTTTTTTCCATTATTGGATTGTTCTGCTCAATTATTTCTGCGGGGATTCCGCTATATATTGAATTTGGTTTCAAATGTTGATTTATTGCAGTCATCGAAATTGAATCTAGAATCGCATTAGACTCAATGATAGTTCCCGGAGTCACGACAGAATGAACGCCTATAACGACATTGTCTTTAATTACTACCTTTCTCACGATTAACTTGTCTTGAATGAGTATATTCGACATGATAACGCTTCCTTGACCAATTTTAACATTTTTTCCAATCTCAACGAATTCACAATCTACCCATCCTTCATTTAGCGCGCATGAAAAGGAGGTTTTAATCCCAAGAATCTTAAAAGCTATAGTTTCAAATAATGGTAAATTTAAGTGCCTAACCAACCACGCAGGCCATTTTCTTACAACTGATCTTAAACTCCAATATCTATAATCTCTATCGCTTGTGCTTCTTTCAAAAACGCCTTCTTTTGGCTTGTATATTAAATTTATGAA
>JAHQWX010000028.1 GCA_029856375.1 Promethearchaeia archaeon
TAAAAAAATAATTATTTAAACTCATTTTTCTAAAATCGTAAAAAATTTATTATTAATTATATTTCATATCTTACAAAGGATTGTTTGTCTTTACTGGAATTAAACCAGTATTGATAAATTTACTAAAAATAATTTGGTGACGAATTATGAGTATTTACGATATTGGAAGAATAGTAGTAAAAACAAGAGGAAGGGAAGCGGGCAAATACGCTGTAATCGTTGATATAATAGATAAAAACTATCTACTCGTTGATGGATTAAAAGTCCGAAGACGACGTGTTAATTATAATCATATAGAACCTACTCCTGATTTAATAAGTATTGAAAAAGGAGCTGACCACACAGAAGTCGAAGCAGCTATTAAAAAAGCTAAAAAGACAAAAATAATGAATCAAACTATTTCCATACCTATAAAATAATTTAAATCCATAATACTCTTTTATATTAAGAAAGTAAAAAAGTGAATAAGTTGGAAGAAGAAGCCGATAAAAAGACTCCCGAAGAAATCGAAAAAGAGAGAGAAATAGTAAAGCATATTCTTCAGAAGGAAAAGGAAGATATCAAAGATTACCTAGAAAAAACCGAAGAAAAAAGAAAGATCAGCTTTGAAGCAAGTAAAAAACTAATCGATCAGTCAGTTAAAGATAAAGCTTTTCACGCAGCCAGAATTAAACTCGAAGAAAAATTACGAGCCGCCGCTAAACCAGATGTCGAAAAAATTGAAAAGGCAATCACGCCTAATGTTGCAGACAAGGCTTTTAGAATGGAAAAAAAGCGCGAGAGCGACGAATTAAGAAGGTCAATTAAACCTCGTATTCTTGGTACGGGTCAAGAAATCGAGAAAAAAGTAGCAGAAAAGGCCTTTATGATCGAAAGGCAAAGGGAGGAAGCAGAAAAATTAAAAGCAGTCAAAACAGACATTGAAGGTATGGGAAAAACCATCGAGAAGAGCATTGGAGAGAAAGCTTTCATGATAGAAAGACAAAAAGATGAGGCGGAAAAGTTAAAAGCAGTCAAAACAGACATTGAAGCTGTAGGAAAAACCATTGAAAAAAGCATTGGAAATAAAGCGTTTCAAATCGAAAAATTAAAAGAAAGGGACAGGGAAAGAATTTCAATAAAACCGGGTATTGGAACTATAGGTCAAGAAATCGAGAAGAAAGTCGCTGAAAAGGCCTTTATGATAGAGAGACAAAAAGATGAAGCAGAAAAACGCAAGGCAGTCACTGCGGATATCGAAGGCGTAGGTAAATCCATTGAAAAACAAATTGCTGACAAAGCGTTTATGATCGAGAGACAAAAGGAACAAGAAGAAAAGAGGAAAGCAGTTACAGCTGACATTGAAGGTGTGGGAAAAACCATCGAAAAAAGCATTGGCGAAAAAGCGTTCATGATAGAGCGACAGAAAGAACAAGACGAGAAAAAGAAAGCAGTTACCGCTAATATTGAAGGAAAGAAGAGCGAAGTTGAAAAATTAATTGCAGACAAAGCCTTCATGATAGACAGGCAAAAAGAGCAATACGAGCAAAGAAAAGCAATAGGATCTAATATCGAAGAAACGCGGAAAACGATCGAAAAACAAATTGCTGATAAGGCATTTTTAATCGAGAAAAAAAGAGAACAAGACGAGCAAAGAAAAGCAATAAGCGCAGATATTGAGGGAACGGGAAAGCAAATTGAAAAGCATGTTGAGAAAAAGTTCGAGGAAATGAAGGAGGATAAACAAGATTAGTCGATTTTAAAGCGACTAAATCTCATCTGGTCGTTTATATGTCCGCTTCTGAAATACCACGATGTGTTATAATGATCTAAATCTTTTTTAAAGTTTTCAAATATTTGAACATTCCCTTTAAAATTCTCAATATAGTTTCTATATTTTGTGTAAAAATCGTTTAAGATATCGGAGAGAATTTCCCTTTCAATATTGACATCTGTTTTTTTAGAAAATCCAATTACCATTAACCTTCCCTTTTGATCGTATAAAAGCCTGCTCTTCTTAAAATTAATTTCTTGGATAGATTCATTAGCGTTGTCGATTTCTTTCACAAAATAATTTAATGCGTTCAAAAAACCCGTAATTAAATCGTCGCTATGTTTGTTAAACTTCCCCATACTAGTTGAGTATTTCTTGCTACAGAAAGTAAGACCAGATTTTGCATCAATCAAAAAAATAGCGTGAAATCTATTGAACTCACTGTCGACGTGCGAATATTTGAATTCTGACGATTTATCCTCGAAAAGCATTAAATTGACTCCGAATTTAAAATTAGTATTAATTTGCTTTTATTCTTCTAACAAAAAGTATCAAGGAATCAGATATTAATTCAAATAATACGTAAGTAATACATTGAAATTTTATCTACAGAATAGATTTAAACCCTCTTTTGCTGGAATCGGTTGTTTAACGAGATTAAAAATCAGAAGATTTAAAATAAAAAAATAACTATTCAATAGAGACTTTATTTAAATTATCCAATAAGTACGATAATGTAATCATTATGGATGCAGACTACGACAAACATATAAAAATTTCTAAAGGATTGGTAGTTAAAAAAGAGGAAATCTTGTCTAATAGCATTATTCCAAAAGAAATAATACGATCAGTGAAAGAAACACCTTACTATTTGTTAATCTTCATTATTAGAGAAGAAATTATAAAAATAAATTTATTTCCGATTGATACAAATAATATCAAAAAAATTCTTATTAATTTAGTAGAGTTTTCCCCAGAATTGGTAAATGCAATATCAGAAAATCTAAAGCAATTACAACTTAAAGACCATATTCTTTTTACTACGGGAATATGCTATTCTGAAGAAGCTTGCTATTATGAAAGCTATTTGAACCTCAAAAACATTGAAAATGGCGAAAAAATATTGAACGAAATTGAAAACGCTTTTAAGAATCTTCCAAAGGTATTAAAAGTGATTATTGAAGATATTGCCACAATTTAGTCTAAAGCGAATCTAAAGTATTTAATTCAACTTATCTCAGGTAAAAATATTGAATAACGAGAAAAAAACACCCCCTCCCCCTGTAATGCCGCCCTCCTTCGAATTTAAAAAAGATTTTTGCTTGCTACATAAAGGACCACTATCGGGGGAAACATATGAATGCAAGAAGTGCGGACAAAAATATTGTATGAATTGCGCCGTGACTGCAAAAGAAGCAAATATCAGTTGCGTCAAATGTAAAAATCCAATATTCGTTTAAAATCTCCTTAGAAGCGTTGATTTACAAGTGAAATTGGCTGAGACTCTTGAGGATATCAAAAATCCCATCAAATTTGATCCAGACAAGAAGATTGAAAAGGAGATTATATTTAAAATCTTAGAAGCGGCAAGATGGGCTCCTTCTGCTGAGAATCAGCAAGTATGGAGATTTATGGTCGTTAATGATGATGAAAAAATCGAAAATATACGAGAAGTGATTAAAGAAGGAGATCCGCGTTTAAATCGAAGATTACCTGAATACAAAGAGCCAGAAAAAAAAGAATTAGAGCGCGCCAACTTTAAATTTAAAGACACATACTACAATAGCGAGCGAGACTTGTACAGATTAGACTTGCGAAAATCTCATGAAGGCGATATAGCTTGTTCAAAATCTTCGCGATGCTTTATTATCTGTTGCCACTCTTCTCGGCTAACTGGAAAGCATTTCGGAGAAACTGACATGGGTGCAGCAATAGCCAATATGGTTCTAGCTGCAAGGATCTTCGAAACTTCTATTAGATGGATAAGATGCTTTAATAGGACGCTTTTAAGAGAATACATTAAAATTCCAAAAATAATGGAAATTGATGCTATTCTATGCTTAGGATATCCCATAGAAGAAGAGGATTTCAAACCTGAACTCAGTTCAATAGAAAATAAAATCGTTATTTACAATAATCGGGAGGGTTTAGGCGAGATCAAGAGCGATAAAATAGTTCAGAATGAATTCGATATTACCACAATTGATGCTATTTTAGACAGGCGAGCAATTAGGAAATATTACGAAGGAGAGAATTACACAATATCTCTATCGAACATTTATAAAATTGCACAAGCAGGTTTAAGCGCGCCTTTGACTATATATAAACCATACGTAAAGATATTTATTGTTGATGATCCAGAACTTCTTTCTAATATCGCGAACACTGCGAAAATCGTTTATAGAAAACAACCTCACGCGCAGCAGGTACCATTAATGATTATCGTTGCGTTTGAAGCAAAAAATTCTACTGGATATTACGCTAAAGTCGATGCCGGAGCTATCGTCCAACTTATGCTCTTAAGAGCCTATTCGCTTGGAATCGGAACTTGTTGGATTGGAGCGTTTTCAAGGAAAGTTACAAAAAGAATTTTGAATGTACCACCCAATTGGCATATGCCATCGTTAGCAGTATTCGGATACAGTAAAGTCTATCCTAATCCCACGCCCAGAGTTGATTTAGGAAAACTTGCCTTTCATAATTCGTGGGAAAAATCTATAGTAAAACCTCGCAGGTCTTTTAGCCCAAAATCTCATGTTTTTTCCGTAGCATTACGCTCAATTAAAAAACTTAAAACTAAAACTATATTGCGCGATATCGATGCAGGGCGTAAAGATCAATCGTTTTTACTCACTAAATTAGATAATTAGTACCGTTATTCATCCACCTTTATACCCGAAATTGACCTCCAAGTCTTCCAGAAAATCAACCATAATATAATAAAAAGGAAGAAAGAAACAACAACGGTATAGCCCCCAATAAATAAATCAAACCAAAAGATTCCAGGTATTCCCGCTATCATAAAACCAAACATGTAACCATACCCCCAAATTCGCTTCTTTAAACCAATCACAACGCCGGGAATAATGAAGATAAATATAATTAGTAAAAAAGACAACACATTATCCGCGTAGATCTTTATCACATACATATTAACCGTAGAAACGGCAAATCCGATTACAAAGAAAAGTATAAAAAAATAATCAAATTTTTGTTCTTCGTCTTTATGACCTGGCTTATATTGTCCCATATTACGAGTCAATTATTCATTAAAAACATTAATAAATACAAAATAATCAAAATATAAAACCTTTTTAGAATGAATTCATATTAAGTTCTTTGTAGAAAATCCAATTTAAACAAATGCAGTAATAGACAGAATTGTTAATATGATAAAGCAATATGCATATATAACGAATTTGCATTAAAATGTTAAGTATTTAAGTGAAGAACTATTGAAGAACATAAGAGATAAAAATAAACATTCTGAAAATTTATAATTCAAAAGGTAGAAATTTAAAAAAAATGAAATACACTATCAAAAAGGGGGAATTAATAAAAAAAAAATCAAACATGACTCCTGCCACATCTGGATTTTTGTCTTTTGGTTGGTGTAGTTAACCTACACTTAATTTCGCCCTCCTCCTCCCCCTATTTATTTTGTGGCAGGAGTCTCCTTTCATTTAATTTAAATTCTAGATGAAAAGTAGTAGTTATCATATGATAACATGAGTATTTAACATCGGCGGAGAAAATGGATTTTTCTCTGAATTAAAATTCCGTTATTAAAAACTTCTATCGATTTTAATAAAAAACTCCCACGTAAGCTTCATAATATTATCAAGAATATTATTTGTTTTGAAAGGTTTTTATTATATCAAAATATTTTTTTGTTTAATCGTTTATTTATACAAATAATAAAACGCGTTTTTAGGGAAGTAAATAACATGACTGAGATAATAAGAACTACTACAAGCATTTGTCCTGAATGTATGAAGCCAATTCCAGCAGAAATTTATGTAGACGACGAAACAAAATGGGTTATGATGAAGAAACAGTGCAAAGAACATGGTGAATTCAAAGACAAAATATCGATTAATAAAGAAGATTATATTTGGCAAAATAGTTTTTGCGAAGAATTAGGTTGTTACACGGAAACTAAACCTGAATGCGTTAGTTCAGGAATAAAAGAGACAAAAAATGGGTGCCCTTACGATTGTGGAATATGCGAAAATCATAAATCCGCTCCTTGCATTGCTTTGATTGATACTACAAATAGGTGTAATTTAGTGTGTCCGGTATGCTTTGCGAACGCAAATGCAACGGGATATGTAGTGGAACCTACCTATGACCAACTCATTCAGATTCTAAAACACTTTAGGTCAATGGAACCAGTGCCACCACCATTATTACAAATTTCAGGTGGAGAACCCACCATGCGAGACGACTTGTTCGACTTTATTAGAGAGGCTAAAGAGCTCGGATTCGTCGAAGTTATGCTAACAACTAATGGAGTCAAGCTGGGGAAGTCAGTTGAATATTGTAAAAAATTGAAGGAAGCCGGATGTGACGCAGTCTACCTCTCCTTCGATGGATGCACTCCAGAGACATATAAAAAAGTGAGAGGAGTAAATCTGTGGCCACTAAAGCAAAAAGTAATAGAAAACTGTAGAGAAGTGGGATTAACAGGAGTAATGTTAGTTCCAACTGTATGTAAAGGTTTGAACGATCATGAAATCGCTAATATAATGAATTATGCGAAGGAAAACACTGATGTAGTTGGAGGAGTTATATTCCAACCAGTATCTCTCTGTGGTAGAATTACTTATGAAGAATTAATGGATTTGCGATACACCACATCGGACCTCAAAGTTGCTTTAAACGAGTGTACAAACGGCGCTTTAACAAATTTTTATCCGATAGCAACAACTAGTAAATTTACAAGGCTGGTGGCTTGGTTTGACGATACTGATGAGTGGGCAATGACTTCTCATCACGATTGTGGTTTTGCAACGATTTGTATCGTTACTGACGAAGGCGAGTGGGAGCCTATCGAAAATTATTTCGATGTAGAAGGATTGATTCGGTGGTCAAATAAAGTTTGGGATATGGTTCAAAACCGCGAAGTTCCAAAACCAACAAACATGCTGGGATCGTTTGACATTAAAAGCCTTGGAAAAATAGGGCAAATTGTTGGCGATTTTATCGATGGAATGGCGGACGCAGCATATCGCAATCTCATGCGAGCATACTTCTTTGGAGGCTTAGTAAGATATATAAAAAATCCTCAAAGAATTTTTACATCTAAGACACTACAAAATTTTGCTAAAATAGTCTTTAGACCAAGCTTGCAAGCTGCTTCCGACTTCTTGCTATCAAAAAATTTAATGATATCAGCGATGCACTTTCAAGATGCGTATAATTTCGATCTTAGTCGAGTGCAGAGATGTCTTGTTCATTACGGTGTTATTGATCCAGACGATCCTTCAAAGGTACGCGAGATTCCATTTTGCGCACATAACACAATTCACCGACCCCATATAGAGGAGGCTTTATCCAAGGGAAAAGTCGAAAAGACACCACAAGAAGTTCAACATGAAATCGAGGAATTAATTTCGCAAGTTCAGAAATAATTTTTTTATTTTCTTATTTTTTATTCATTTTAAATTCAAAAGAGACAATTTTTTTACACATTTTTAATTTATTAAAAAGAAGTTGCCTCACATTGAAATAAAGTTCGATAGTATAGCGTTTGAACCCGAGGTTCAGTCGTATTGTCTTAATCCAAATTTCAAGTGTCCTAATTATAATAATAATTGGGCGTGCCCTCCCGAAGCTCCTTACTTAGAGGAACCACTTTCAAAATTCGAAAAATTTTACCTAATTATCTTTAAATTAGATATAAAATCGTATTCCCAGTCGATTCGGAAAAAACATCCAAATTGGAACCTGCAAAGAATATTAAATCGAATATATTCCAAAAGACTTACGAATAAAGGACTGGAAATGGAAATAACTCAGTTTTTGGACAATTACGATGAGAATTATGAAGAGAAATTAGTTTTATGGGGCGGTCATTGCCAACTCTGCTATGACAAAATAAAAAAAAGTTGCTCGAAACCGAACGGAGAACCGTGCCGTTTTCCTGATGAGAAGAGATATTCCATGGAAGCTATTGGAATTAATGTAGACAAAACGGTAAAGAACCACAATATTGAGTTGGAATGGCCTCCTAAGGATTTTTTATACCGTTTTGGATTAATCTGCTTTAAATGAGGTTTGTTGAGGAAATGATTGACGAAACTAGGATAAAAAAAAACCTCGAAGAGATTTCTTTTCCGCGTCGTTTTGGAACCGATTTGGAAAAACGAGCGTTTAATCAGATCGAAAGTAAAGTAAATAATATGGATTTGAAAACTAATCGACAATTTTTCAGTTTTACAACATTCTATTCTGCGATTTCGATAAAGATTTACATCCTGATGATATTTCTGGCATTTATATTAAAACAATTACATGTATCCGATTTTTTTTTCATTCCAATTAGCTTTGTTATCATTATTATCTCCGTTTTGCTATATATCTATACGAGGCACCCCGAGAAAATCCGGCTTGGGAAAGTCCTAAACTCTGAGAATTTATTAGTGAAATTGAGTTCGGAAGGAAAAAACAATAAAAAGGATGAAAATACGAAAAATATTATTTTTTTAGCGCACGTTGATTCAAAAGGTCAGACGATCCCAAGTGGTTTTAGAAGTTGGTGCGTTCTCGTTTGGGTGGTTTCGATACCCACATTAATCGTGTTGTATTTTTTTCGAGAATACACTTTTCCATCTATTTCTCTTATTTTTCATTGGATTGCTACGCCATTATTTATGATTCATTTAATTGCTGGTACAATAATACTGTTCAATTTTTCTAATAACAAATCTCTAGGTGCGTTAGATAACGCTTCAGGCGTAGTTGTTATTCTTGAACTATTACATTATTATTCTGATAAAATTAATCGTCCAAGAAATTATGATTTGTGGTTTTTATTTTTAGGAGCAGAAGAGGTAGGAAGGTTAGGAATGCGAGTGTTTTTGAACGAGTTAGGAAAAATAAGCATCGAAAAATATTTGTTTTTAAATTTCGAAACCATAGGTAGAATGGCTGATTTAGTAAGATTTAACGATTTGAACACCCACAGCAAATCTTTTGCGAAGTTGATAATGAGAAATTCAGCAAAATACGATACGAAAATAAAAGAGAAGAGAGCTATTATTGGTTATCACACAGATAGTAGAATTTGCGCGAAGTCCGGGCTTCAAGTTTTAGAATTTGGAGACGGTTTCTCGTATAAATATAATCACTCAAAAAAAGATACCATTGACATGATAGACCTTAATTTATTAAAAAAATTATGCAATATTGTGGTAGCTTCTGTGAAAGAACTGGATCAAAAATCTGTTAATAATTAGCAGCAATACAATCAAAATAAAATGTTTGACGATAAGAGAATAAAAAATAATCTGGAAGAGATTTCCTTTCCTCGCCGGTTTGGAACAGATGATGAACGGAAGGCCGTTGAATTACTTAAGCAAAAAATTCAAGGTCTTGGATTGAAATACGAAGTACAGAGTTTTAAATTTACCAATTTTTATTCCAGTATTATCGTAAAAGTAAGCGTTTTGGTACTAATGTGCGTCTTACTCTTAGAGTTTCGCGGAACGGCTAATGAAATCGTGTTCCCAATAATACCAATCGTTTTAACTTTTTCCTTTGTGATGTATTTTCTCTCAAGAATTCCCGATAAATTTCTTATAGGTAAAAAACTGAAGTCGCAAAATTTAATTGTGGAACTGAATCCAAGCAATGGGATTGGAGATATTAAAACCGATCAGAAAGAGATTATATTCATGGCCCATGTTGATTCAAAGGGTCAAACCGTTTCTATTAGAGTAAGAGTTTATTCGTACGAAATTTGGATTATTTCGACTATTCTACTTAGCGTAGTTATTTTTTTACGCTTTATTTTTCACGAAAATTATTTTTGGGATTACCATCAGATTGCGACAATCTTAATGATTGTAAATTATATCTCGGGTTTTCTAATTTTAATCAATTTCTCGAATAATAAATCCTTTGGAGCATTGGACGATGGTTCAGGAATCGTAATTCTCCTTGAATTATTAAATTATTTTAGAGATCCAAAATTACACCCCAAAAATTATAAGATTGAGTTTCTTTTTACTGGAGCAGAAGAATGCGGAACTATGGGAATCCGACGCTTTTTAAGGTCTATTAAGAGTTCTGATAAAAATAATTATTTATTTGTAAATTTTGATGGAATTGGGACCAGAATAGATATGCTTAAAATTGGTCGAAAGAATCAAAATACAAACGAAATTTCCGAATTATTTACAAAAATCGGTTCAGAAAAAAATTTACCAATTAATCGAAAGAAAGTCTTACTAGGAGTTCACACTGACGCTTGGCAGAGCAGTAAGAGAGGGTATAAGGTTTTGGATTTTGGAGATAGCGAGGTGTATAATTTTTTACATTCTGAGAACGATACACCCGACAAGATTTCTTGCAAGACTCTAGAAAAGTTTTGTCGAGTCGTTTCATTAGCTGTTAAAGAAATTGATAAACACCAACTATTATAGATATATTTGATATTTATTCTATTTAGATAAAAATTTTAAAAAAATAACTACAAATATTATAGTGGAAAATCATGGTAGAAAAAATCGTTATTGAAGGTGTAGAGCTTCGATTATCAGAGCCAGCCGAAATTAATATGCAATGGGTGGGCGACGATACGCTAATTAAGCAATTGCGGGCAGCGTGGTTGAAAGTAGACGATGAGGACTTGCCCTTGAATCCAAGGATATTAGGAAAACCGGGAGTGGGGAAAACCACGCTAGGATATTCAGCGGGAAAATCCTTAAACAAATCAGTGTATTTGTTTCAAGCGAGTATGGATGTAAGACCAGAAGATCTAATTATTACTCCTGTTATCGCGTCAAAAAACGAGATCGAATATCACGCTAGTTCACTAGTTTCAGCAATGATTAAAGGCGGAATTTGTGTTTTAGACGAGGGAAATCGTATGTCAGAGAAATGTTGGGCTACATTAGCTCCATTAATGGACAAAAGACGCTATGTGGAATCAATTATTGCAGGCATTAGAATATATGC
>JAHQWX010000481.1 GCA_029856375.1 Promethearchaeia archaeon
GATCGATCACCTTTTGCGTCTGTTGACGCGCAAGACGCACACAGGTCGTTTTCTTGAAAAAACTTCATGTATTTAACAAAATTTTCGTAGTAATTCGTACCTAAGGATTCATCACACTCATAAGTGATTACGGAAACTGCATTCAACGCGTCAATTCCCATACACCGCTGAATGCACCCTCCCACCCGATGACACAAAACTCTTGTCATTCTCTGTTTTTTTAACAAATCGTCAACGCTTTGATGAATATGGCAAAAGCGATTAATTTTTTCTCCTGTTAAGTGAGATGTAGCCGTGCATAAATCTTCGTAATCCGGATCGTGAGCTAAATCGTATGTAACTTTAATGATATTCATCCCTCCTTTTACGCGAGGATCGTCTCTACCAACTACTTCGTCGCCAATCCAAATGTTAGGCTTCATTTTTAGAAGGCTTTCGTAATATTCTTTGAAGGTTTTCATTTTAAATCGACTAAATTTTTCCTTTTATTGATTCTATTAATATTTCAATGTATATTAACAATAAATTATAATAGCTAGTTAAAAATAAAAACTAATCTGATAAGTTTCATAAGGTTAAAATAACTATAGTAATGGTAATAGCGAGGAAATATCGATGAGCGAACGACTACACAGAATACTTATTGATACGGATCCTGGATTGGGTTATAGAATCGCCGATGTCGACGATGGATTAGCTTTGTTTTTTACGTTAAATTCACCAGAATTTTTAATTGAGGGAATAACAACCGTTTATGGAAATACTAAGGTAAATATCGGATATAAATTAGCACGATACTACTTAAAATTATTGAATCGAAAGGATATCCCACTATTTAAGGGATCTGCGTCCCGTCATGATTTTGGGAACCCAAATCCCGCTGTAGAATTTCTAATTCAGACAATTAAAGATAATCCCGGAGAAATTATCCTAATAACCCTCGGTCCATTAACAAATATCGCTACCGCTGTGAGATTATATCCCGAGTTCCTAGAAAATATAAAAGAAATTATAATTATGGGTGGTACTTTGACACCAATCACCTTTTTTTCGGCGTTATTTAAGGGACTCGATAGGAGATTTTACAATAAGATTAAGATAAAGCCTATGGTCACCGAATTCAACTTTAACAACGATCCAATTGCAACAAAAGAAATAATAGAAGCGCGAACTTTAACGCCGAGATATGAATGTGGGCTTGAAATTTGTACTCAAATGGTGATTAACAAAGCACACATACAAAAAATTAAATCTAATAATACCCCAATTTCGGAATTTATCGCTTCTCAAGTTCTTTATTGGTTAAATTTATGGAGATTAAACGGTTATGGGGGCTTTTTCCCGTTTGACACTTTTTGTCCAATATATAAATTAAAACCCAATTGGTTTAATAGTGCAAAATTATCTCTTGCAGTTGATACAGAAAAGCTTCCTGGAAAATTGAATATCTTACCAATTAAAAGAAATAATCAAGATCATCGCATTAATTATATCTCCTCTTTTAAAAAGGAAGATTATAAGGAGGAGTTTCTCGATTTTTTGTGTACTAGACTAAAATAAATAATTATCCGTGATTAAAACGCAAGAAGTGAAATTTAATCCTATTGGAGTAGTTCATACTCCTTCAAAAATGGGCGGTAGAAAAACTCGCCAATCGAAATTTTCAAATATCAAGGGTAAAATCGAAATTTATAACGAGTATGCTGAAGGACTAAAAGATTTAGAATTATTTGAATATATTATTTGCATCACCTATTTTCATTTAGTCAAACCCCCTATCTCTCTACTTTCCACAACTCCATGGGACAATGATTTACACGGTATATTCGCTATAAGATCACCCCTTCGTCCAAATCCAATTGGATTCTCGATTTTAAAACTTGAGAAAATTGAAAAAAATAGTTTATTTGTAGATAACCTTGACATTGCTGATGGTACTCCCGTATTAGATCTTAAACCATTTATCCCAGATATAGATAACAGAGAAACGGAAAAGGTTGGATGGATTAAAGATAAGCTTTAATTTTATTATTAAGGTACGCGAACTAAATTCTAAAGTCTTAATAGTTATAGAAATTCAAATATTAATAATGAAAAGTTTTTACGATTGAAAATGTCAAAAAACGAACAGAATTTTGGTCAATTTATTGAGTTTGAAGTGAGAAATCGTATAGGAATTATCACACTAAATAAACCTGAGAGATCAAATGCATTCGATGAAGAACAATTTGAAAATTATAAAACCGCAATTCAGTATTGTCAAGATAATAAA
>JAHQWX010000482.1 GCA_029856375.1 Promethearchaeia archaeon
ATTATAATGGCAAGTGGATTTTATTTTTATTCTCCAGAATTAGAAAAAAACATAGTAATTTTATATAATATTCGAGAGAAAGTGATTTCGCTTGAAAAATTACAATTTTTAGACGAGTTAGACCTTGATCAATTTATTTCACAACTAAATTTTAATTTAGAAAAAGGCAAGAATCTTAAGAATCCGGTCTTATTAGAGTTGGTAAATCTGATAAAATCGTATTTATCTGGAAATCGAATCAATCTATGTCAAGAAGTGGAGAACTTGGGTATTGTTTTTGACTATAAAAACACCTTTAAAACAACTTTTGCGCAGGATGTCATTAAAGAGCTTTTAAAGGTGCAATATGGAACCACTATTTCTTATTCTGATTTAGCAGCAAGAATTAACTCGAAAGCTTTTCGCGCAGTGGGAAACACTATGCGAAGAAATCCTTATCCATTACTGATTCCATGTCATCGAGTAATAAATAAATCAGGAGAGGTGGGAGGATTCATGGGATCAAAAAAAGCAACTTTAGGAGTTAAAACTAAAAAAAGATTATTGCATATTGAAAAAATATTATTTTAATTATTGAATATCCAATTCAGGGAATCTATCGTAAACTAGCGCCAGACCTCTTTGAGATAAGCTTGCAAGCGTTGTATTGTCACTATCAGAATACTTTTTAAAAAAAGGTATTAATTCTTTAGCGTATTCTCGATAACTGGTAATTTCAGTTTTCTTAAACTCTTGAGCAATATCGTCGAATAGAATATTAAACTCGTCAATAATCCATAAAAGAGCTTCATTTTGCGATTTTTTATGTTCGATCGTGAGCGCTCTAGTATCTACATTCTCAAGGTCAAGATATTTTGAAGGTGCCTTCCCTTTTCCATCTCTGCTCGAGTCTCTGTAGCTCATTTTTTATCCGAATACCCCTAACCAAAATTTTAATTATTATTTGAATAGTAAGTTCTCTATATTCTCAAGAAAAAAGAAAAAAGATTTGATATTAAAATGTTTTCATATTTATGTAATTCAGTACTTTCCCTTCGAATTATCAGAAAAAAGCGAAGATTTTAAAAGGTATATTAATATGACTATGAAATTTGGAAATTCACTATTAAAATATATGAATAAATCAATATAAGAGACAAATTAGTATAGAAGGCTAAAAAAATAAAGGAAATTAAAAAAAAATTAATTTTTGTATTGTTTGGGGGGTTTTATTTTAGCTTTTTTATATCCTCTACCATTATGGTCTTCCGTTTGAGCTCGCCCTTCGATTTCCCTTTGCTCTTTTTAGGTAATGCATCAATTATTTCTTGGATATTGTCTTCTACTTTTTTATCTAGCCATTTCAATACAGAATCTTTAGCGTCTCCCGCTCTTCGGATACCCAGTTTGCTGAAATATTCGTCTATGCGACTTTTCATTAAAAACTTGGACTTGTATGCGGCCATTTTCATCACTTTTTGATTTTTTATGAGTTACGATACAACTTAATTTAAAACTTGAAATTCAATTATTTATTGATAATATTATTTTTTTTTATCTTTTAAAAACCTTTTATTTTGGCTTTTAAAAAAGTTCATTTTTTTTATTTTTCTCTTAATAATGACTAATTTTTTTTTTCTTTTTTAATTAAAAAATCGTGGAGATAATCTTTTTTCTTAAGATTTATGAAAAAAAAATCGAGATTTTGCGAATTTGATTGATTTACCGCAAATTCACGCTTTATTACTCATTTTCCTCAAGTTTAGAAAAATCATTTAATTCAAACAATATTTGATTTTGATGTTTAATGCATGTTTAGTGGGATCAAACGCCACCAGTATAAGAAAAAAATAACTATAAATAAAAAAAAACAATGATATAATTTATGGGATTAAAAGAGCTTAAGGAAAAAATAAATGTAGCTTATTTCTCCATGGAGATAGGTGTTGATTCTAATATACCAACTTACAGTGGAGGTCTAGGGGTTCTCTCCGGAGATACATTAAGATCTGCGGCGGATTTAGAGATTCCAATGGTAGCTGTGTGTTTGTGTTATTCGTCCGGGTACTTTTACCAAGCGTTCGATAACGATGGAAATCAATTGGAACACGATATTCGATGGAATTTTTATTACGAATTTGAGAAAATTCGGACACCAGTGAAAATTCAGATTCAAGGAAAAGATATCGTTATTTCTGCGTGGAAATACAACGTAATTGGACAGAGTGGGCATATTATTCCTGTTTATTTATTAGAAACAGATGTAGAGGAAAATGAGCCCT
>JAHQWX010000029.1 GCA_029856375.1 Promethearchaeia archaeon
CAAAAAGGAAATAGTGTTTTAATGCACTTTAATTAGATTTTATAGGTATTCTTACTTTAAAAAGTATAAGTTCTAATAAATTAGAATCGCATTATTTATAATTTGTATTTAATATATGATATAATATCAATCATATTTTGATTTGTATAAAACAAATTCAATGTAGAGAAAAAAAGTGAAATCTAAATGAAAACAAGTAAAAAAATTCTAACTGCAGTTATTTTTTCTTTATTTGGAATCTCTCTATTCACAGCGATGCCAGCTTCGATTGCTGCTACAACTACATTAGAGAACACTCTTGGGCATAATTTCACTGAAAATTATTGGTCAGTTTTATACGACTTTGCTGGAGACCATTTGGAAGAGGATTATAATCCAGGACCTTTAGCTTCTAATGTATCTATAGGAAAATACGATGGGAATAATAACACGGATAACAAATATTACGGCGCATATGTAAATATCGGAAATGTCCAAAATTTATATATTGCTCTGCAAAATAACTCTTGGGGATTAGCAAGCGCTAACCACACCTTATATGGAGTATCTCCACACCAAGTTTTGGCCCAGCACTTCACCCCAGTTGGCCAAGAGGATATTCATGTTCTGATGGTGAATAATTTCCTTGGATTGTTGGCGTATAGAGAAACTGGTGGTAGTACAGTTCCAGAAATACCAGATAGTGGTGATGATTTGTATCTCGGTTGGACTTTTTACAATCAATGGCACAAGTTCCTCGTGAATTTAGTATTCGCAGCAAACGGTGTTCCGAAACATATGTGGTTTGATGAGTCAAAAAAGACGGTTGCTACTCCTATACCTTTATCCGCTAGTGGAGGCCGATATCGTTTTGGTATGGAATACACTAATATATTTGTATTATGGCAAAAATTAGCTGTTTCTATGGTTGACGATACTACGGTTGGAGGCGCAACAGTTATACAAGCATGTTCTGCTTTTGCAATGCTCGACAAGTTGACATTTTCATATATTGTAGATGTTCAGCCAAGTTCAGAGTATCCGGATTACGACGAGGTAGTAACTACAACCGAATACGACATTGGTGAAGTTACTGATTTATGGGTTGTTGGAGATGGCGCCACTGCTGCTACTTACTTTAAAGGAACTCATATACCATTATCAAGTCCTGCTACGGATATATCCCACTATAATACAACTAACGATGGAGTCAAGAGAAGATTAAATGGAAGCGATACATACGAGGGATTCGGTCTCGCAGTAATCAATACTGCAAAAATGATAGTCATGGACTTAAGCAAGTTAAATATTGGTAATGTAGGTACTCAGAACTTTCTTGATAACGACGGGCAAAAATTGGGAGTAAGCGAGAAAAATATAACTTCGGGTGAATATAATTACTCCACTACGCCGGTGTATAAACTTGATTTCGTGTCAAAGCCTAATTATATACTTGATGAAACAACTGAATACCCAGCACCTACTCGAGTATTTACGAATGCCATGATGGGATATCCTTTACCTTTCTTAACTAAATGGTTCTTAGACTTTTTAGTTGGTGGATTCGTCGGAAACATTTCGGGTGATAATAGAGTATGGGGTTATGTATTTTTGAAGTTATTATTTGAAAAACCCGATTTCTTTTATTTGACCTGCTTTCCAAAATGGTATGGTTTATCAATTAACCAAGACCCAACATTCACAGTTTTTGTCGAAGCATCAGAAGCTATCCCAGGATATGAACCGGTGATTCTTGCAGTAGTTGGTATTACAGGAATAGGGAGTACAATATTAATTATAAAGAAGAAAAAGAAGCTGAAAATTTCTTAACTAAAAATACAATAATTTTTTTTTTATTTTTTTTTTTCATCAATTTCCTCAACAGAAGTCGACATTTCTTCTATTTTAGCTTGAACTCTAACTAACATAAAATTTCCAGCTAAAATTAATACTACGCCAAAATAGAAAAAAATTGGTACCAAAATTATCTGATTGAATATCAAAACGCCACCAACAATCGGTAGAATTAAATTCCCAGCTGATTGGATGGGGGTTGCAGTAATTATTTTACCTTTCTGAAAAGCAAGTTGAATTACTAATGTTCCATACGCATTTCCAACTGCAAAACCTATTAAAAAAATAATTCCAATGAGTATTTCTGGAAATTGCCATAATTTTATAGCCTCAACTCCAATTTGTGAAGAAACTGCACCCATACCAAACATGATACCAGATACTAAAGCGTAAAAAGGAACCGCCAGCTTTTCAGACTTCTTTGCACCAATGAGACACAAAACTGTAGCGATTATACAGGGAATGTAATAAATTAGACATCCTAAAATAAATTCTATTGATAATAGATTAATGCTTACTTTAGTAACATTGCCTAAAGCTAATAGGATTGGAGCAATAATTATTACACCAATCCCCAAATATTCAAATGTACTTAGATTTTCCTGAAATAATTTAATACCTGCAATAACAGTGAATATCATCCCCGTGCCCATTAACGGTTGCGCTAGTGTAACACCAATATATGCTTGTGATAACATATACATTGGCCCTCCGGAAACTCCTAAAACTAGCCCAATTATCCATATTCTAGATTTCACCATTTCTTTCATCGATTGGGCGTCGCTTAGTTGAAGTTCTGGTATATCCATTACGCCTTTTTTTTGGAAGATCGCGCCTAAACTAAAAAATGATGCAGCTATAACGCCTAAAGAAATGCCTAAAACTAATTCGATTACAGTTAATTCTTCTGCCAACGCTACGAATCCCTCGTTTCACAGAATTCCTTCCGACGGACCGGAGGCTAACCCAAACAATGATCCCCCGATTAAAACGCCCGCTAATCCACCAAGTATCGTGCCAATTGAGACCAGAAGGGAGTCGCCAGAAAACATTGCGAGCAAGTCTTCACCACTAAGAATACCGATTAGAATCCAGATGAGAAGATCAATTACATAAACGATTATTGAGGCGGTTAATCCTCTTCTCAATCCCTTCGCGATGCAAGCTGCGATTCCCGCGGTTATGATCCACGCGAACATGTTAGAACTAAATAATCCTGTAAGGAACAATACGATATCTGCTGGAGGATTTATAATCAATCCAATTAAATCGATATCAGCAGAAAATATTCTACTAACATAATTATATAATCCTGCTATAGGATTAGATAAAAATAAACTTAATGCAGTCTGAATCCCTGACCATCCAGAAAAGGCCCACGCTAAAGTAAAACTTAATAAAATACCAAGTTTAATACCCAATGGTAATCTTGTCGCTCTATAATCTGGCATCGTAATTTCTCAATTTTAATTTTAATAATTAGTAATAATTATTTTTTATACTTTATAATGAATTAAATATTAGTCTTTTATATAAAAAAATAATTAATTTTAAGTATTCTTAAGTACTTGTGAATTCTTTGGACAAGGAAAATAAATATAAAGTAATATTCACTGCGATTGAATCGTGTATATTTGTCGTATTCTTAATGTTTTCAATTTTTTCAATCATAGATTTCATTTTTTACGATAAATACCGGATTTTTGATTTTTTCAACACCTTATCTTTTCGAATAGCTATTGTAGCTTTTATTCTCTTTATTCTAATGCCTCAAATTACCCCATATTTAATTACTTTAAGCGAAAAGGTCATTGAAAAATATAAACAATCTAGATTTAGAAGCGAATTCATTTCAGCTACCAAGGGAAAATCAGAGATAAACATCATGGAGCTATCTCAGCAGTACGATCTTTCCACTATACGCTTAAAAAAAGAATTAAAAAACTTCATTGCAGAGGGTATGATTAAAGGGGAACTCAAAGAAGAAGTTTTTATTATAGATGAAAAGTTTGGGGTTATGGATGTACACGAAAGAAGAATGAAATTCATGAAGGAAAATTTAAAGAAATTTTTATCTGCCTATAGTATTATTAGCCTAAACGATATATCGAAAAGATTTAAGGTTCCTAAAGTTATCGTTAAAGAATTCATTGAAAAAAGCATAGCAAACGATGATATCAAAGCTTTTATTGAAGGAGAGAATCTAATTAGAGAATTATCTGTCTTGAAATACAACAAAAAGAATGTATTTCAATGTCCCCATTGTGAAGGTGAATGCTTAATCGGTTCGAAATTCTGCTCTTCTTGCGGTAAGGAACTTTAATCTTTAAAAAGCAAAAATTATTAAAGTTATTTTTTATTAGATTTTAATATCAAGCTTTAAGAACATAAGTGCCTATAGATTTATACCATGTCAGAAAAGAATGACGAGAGTTTAAAAGAAGATTTCGAAGAAGATTTCGAAGAAGACTTCGTTGAGGAAGAAGATTTAGAAGAAGAGGAAGAAGAATTTAAAATACCTACAGAACCGATAAAAAAGGATTCTAGCACTGAAGATTTAGACGAGGAATTAAAACAGATATATCTGAGTAGTGGGATTCACATCGGTACAAAAATTTTAAGCGGAAATTTGCGAAAAATCCATCAAAACAGTGATGGAAACGCTCCTAACGATTTTATATATAGACAAACAAATTATGGTTTATATGTTCTTAATATAAGAAGGACGGAAGAAAGGATACGCATCGCCGCAAAATGGATTGCAAAATTTCTTGGTGATAGCAAAGCTAAAGGGGAACCCTTAAAGATTGTTGTGTCTTCAGTTCGAAGATATGGTAAAGAACCCGTAAAGAAATTTGCAGAAGTGTTGGGACCTAATGTCATCGCAAAAGATATTCGATTTATTCCTGGTTCCTTGACTAATCCAAACATGGAGGAGTATATACGCAATGTAGCGCTTGTAATTATTGTAGATCCACACGCAGATAAGCAAGCGCTACGCGAAGCAAGAATTGCGAGGATTCCTGTTTTATCTCTAATAGATACCGATGACGATCTCACCAATGTAGATTTAGCGATTCCCGCGAATAATCGTGGTAAAAAAGCTCTTGGTTTAGTATTTTTTCTAATAGCACGAGAAGTCCTTAAAGAACTTGGTGAAATCAGTTCAGACGAAGAATTTCCCTATACAAGGGAAGAATTCGAGAGTAAAATCACACCAATCGTTCGAGATTAATTTATCTTTAAGTTAATTTCTAATTTGACATTTTAATGAATAAAAAAATTATTAGTTTTTCTGGCAAAGGTGGAGTTGGTAAATCTACCCTTTCAACTTTATTTTTGAAATATCTTCTCAATAACTTTCAAGAATTAGAAATATTAGTAATTGATGCAGACCCCGACTCAAATATCGCAGATTTGCTAGGAGTTGAAATATCGTTTGAAGACACCATTGGTGGTGTTACAACAAGTTTCAAGCATCAAATGCAAGAAGGATCGTTATCTCCTGGAGTCCCCAAAAACCAAGTTTTAGAAGCAGAAGTATTTGATAGCGTCATTGAAATGGACAGATTCGACCTTATGGTAATGGGACGCTCAGAGGGAGAAGGGTGCTATTGTTATATAAACTCTTTATTGAAAAACATTATCGATTCCATTACAAAAAGCTATGCAATAACAATTCTCGATATGCCGGCCGGATTGGAACACTTTGCCAGAAAGACTGATAAAAATGTAGACGAGTTATTTATCGTTACAGATCCGAGTAAAATGGGTTTTCATACAATGCACAGAATTATTGAATTAACAGACGAATTAACTTTAGATTTCGAGAAAATTTGGGTCGTTGGTAACGGATTTAGCGATGGACTTAAGCATCTTCTGGAGGAAGAAATTTCGAAAATTAATAGTAAAGCTGTATATTTATTGGGTGTTATCCCATTCGACGAGGAGATTAGCGACTATAATTTTCTTGGAAAATCCATTTTAGATTTGCCCGAAAGTAATAACGCTTATAAAGTTTTTAGTAGTATGTTATCTAAAATCATTGAATAACAAAAATTTTTCTCGGTTTTTATTTTGTCAGAAGATTTAATCCTTAACGAAATTGAAAGTAATAGGGAAGGCTATGTTAAATTCTTACAGCGATTAATTCAAATCAATACTTATAATCCTCCCGGTAATGAGATGGATTTAGCAGTTGAAATCGAAAAATATCTTAAAGAAGGAAATATAAACTGCGAAATTTTTGATATTGGAAATAATCGCGCTAACCTCATTGCAAGACTAAACGATAATTTCAGCGGTAAAAACCTTTTATACAACGGCCATATGGATACGGTTCCGCCGGGGAACGAGGAAGAATGGAAACATCCTCCCCTATCTGGATTCATTAAGAGAAATAAGATTATGTTTGGTCGTGGAACTACGGATATGAAAGCTGGTTTAGCAGCAATGATCGTCGCTTTAAAGATTTTAAAGACATTAGGCGTAAACCTCTCTGGAAATTTGATTTTAAACGCAGTTCCAGACGAGGAAACTGGTGGAAAAAAGGGTACCAAATGGTCCCTCGAAGAAAAACTCAAAGATATTAAATGCGATTTCGCCATCGTAGGAGAACCAACGGGACTCGATCCACTCCCCAGAGCGATTATTGTCGGGGAAAAAGGAATTGTGCAAGTGAAAATAATCACCTATGGGATTTCGTGCCATAGTTCGGTTTCTTTCATGGGAAAAAATGCTATTTATATAATGAGCGATATCATACAAAATTTAGATAAAATAGAAATTCCCGCGGTAAAACCCCCCATATCTGAAAGTGAATTATTAAAACTATTAAGTTCGACCTTTCCAAGTGAAGAAATATTTAACAAAATTTACAGCGAACAAGAAGTACTTCAGAACGTAGTAAAAGCTCTGCAAACTTCCACTAAAAGTATGAACATGATTAAAGGCGGTATTAAAGAAAATGTTGTTCCAGATAAATGCGAGGCAGTTATCGATTTCCGATTATTGCCCGGTCAAAAGTCAGAGATGGTTATAGATGCGCTAAAAAAATTAATAAGTAGTTTGGGTTATACTATAAAAGAGAGTACTGATTCTACTTCTGAAAAGGCGGATGTCGAATTAGACATTTTTTTAATAGCGGATCCATCTTACTGGTCAAATTGGAGAGAATCCCAAGAGATTAAGGACTTTATTAATGTAGTTAATCAAATATATGAGAAAAAATCGTTCTATTTTCTTCATCCTGCAACAGCTGACGCGCAGTATTATAGAAACACTGGCTATTGCGAAAAGACTATAATGTTTGGTCCAGGAAGTGCCGCAACAGCTCATTCTGTAAACGAGTCCGCTGAAATTCAAGATTATATAAACGCTATTAAAGTATATGCGCTTTTTGCGTATCGATTTTTAAAATAAAAGCACTTTTTTTTTATAAGAACTCTTCCTAAATTTAAAACAGAATTTCAATCCATAAATCAATTTTTAAATTGGTGATGAAATTGTCCAAAGAAGACCAAATGTTAGAAGAATTGACAAAAATTAGGGAGATTCTTACACCGGCACCACCCCCACCTCCTCCAAAAGGAGTTGTAGATGAATTTAAGTCTTTTATTAAGAAATATCAAGTGTTAGGACTCGCAGTCGCGTTTATTATGGGGCTCTATGTTGGGGCAGTAGTTCAGGCGCTTGTAGACGATATTATTATGCCCTTAGTCACTCTATTCATGCCAGATGTAGCGTGGGAAGATTTGGTGATTGGAGTTTTCAGAATTGGCCACCTAATCGGAACCTTAATAACCTTCTTAATCGTAGCTCTAGTCGTTTTTTTAATTGTAAAACTTGCAACTAGGATAGGAATCGATTAAATTTGCGGCAAATGCTTTCTAATTTGTTAAATTTATAAAAAAAAACTCTATTTTTTCTTTTTTCATTTCTCAAAAAACAAAAACACTTATTAAAATTGATTTAAGACATTTCGAACGGGAGCTTGTAGATGTTCGGAACCAAATCGAACAATATAGTCGAGAAAATCGAAAAAATATTGTCTAATATCGTCGATAAGCATGCTTTTTTTCATTTTTTCGACCAATTCAGATAAAATAGTTTCGGGATCTCCGTTAAGAATGTTCTGTTTTAGATGCGTAAAATCAGGAACTTTCATTTTCGTATCTATTTATTGCGATTTTTATACATTTCAACATAGGAGATAAAAAAATACAATATATACCTCAATTTTATTAATTATAAAATTAATATCTCTGGTCTTTTATATGTCTTGCCATCAATTTCAACATCAATATAGGACCAGTCTTTTGTTTCTGTCACGATCATGTTTCGTTCTCTCATTACTAGAATTGTATCCTCAGATTTTGTACCCGTTATGCTGGGATTCCAAGCTAACGCGCTATTTTCTACGATTTTTAAATCACTGGTTGGAGTAGCCACAAATTCTCTGTTATTATAACCGATAAATCCACCCTGATGATGCAATTTCCATTCGTCTTTAAACCCTTCAAGCTTGTACCTTTCGATTCCTTTTTTCAATACCTCGTTGAGTGGAACACCAGGTTTAGATTCTGCGATTAAGGTCGCATCTACATTAACTACTGCATCATGTTTTTTCTTTAGTTCTTCGTTTAATTCTCCGAAATGAATCATTCTTGTTGCCGCTATAATTAAACCTTGACGCCGAGCGCAAATAACTAACATGCCATGTTCTTTTATTTTATTAAAAGTGGGAATTGGATGCCGATATTTGAAAACTCGATCGTCTCCAGCAATTAAAAGAACGGTAGGGTATATTCCTTTTACTAGTAATTCTTTAGCTAATGTTCCAGCGACTTTATATTCAGTATTGCCTTTCACAACATTTCTAGCAACGTTTTCGAGTATCAATCCGGTTTCCCTTCCAAGCTTTTTATATCGATCTATCTCAAAAATTGATAATGAAAGTCGTAGCTTTGCTATTTGCTCCGCTATGTTTTTGGTTCCTAATATTCCCGTATCAGAACCAAAATTCTTACCCTTAATAATATCGTTAATAGTATTAAGCAAGTCTCCTTGCCAAGGGATTTCTACAAACTCTATATCAATATCGAGATTGTCAAAAATTTCTTCGTCTTTTATTCTATTCATTTCAATTATTGTGGTAATCAAATATACTTTTTCGGGGGTGTAAATCGTGGTGGTTTGCCCCCTTTCTGACGCAAAAACAACCAAATCGTTCCCCCCTTGTCCCAAAAACCACGAGAAATTTCTTTGTAAATTAAAGATAACTCCATTTAAATTTTCTAGCCTTAATAAGTCATTGATTCTATTTTTTTTTGCTTTAATATCTACAGACATAATAACAAATTCTACATTTTCATTAATAATTTTTAAGGAAAATCTTTATTTTACCGAAAAAGTTAGTGAGAAATAGTGAAAATATTCTGAAATGGGATTAAAAAAAATGATACCAAATCAATGGTATGCTGTTCTTGAATCAAAAGAAGTACAGAAAGGTAAATTAATTGGAGTGACACGACTAGGCGAAAAACTCGTCTTTTGGCGAAATAAAAATGGAGAAATAATATGCTTAAGAGATAAATGCGCCCATCGCGGTGCAGCACTAAGCGCTGGAAAAATTTGTGGGGAAGGAGAAACCGTTCAGTGTCCCTTTCATGGACTTGAATACGATCGAACAGGCAAATGTAAAATAATTCCTGCTAACGGAAGAATTACACCCGTGTCAGAAAGATTTAAAGTAGATTCATACCCAATTAGAGAAGCTCACGATTTCATTTGGCTCTGGTGGGGGAAAAAAAGAGATGAATACCCTCCACTACCTTTCTTCGAAGATATTGATGAGAAATTTTCTTTTAAAACATACAAAGAAGTATGGCCAGTCCACTATTCGCGGGCCATTGAGAATCAATTGGATGGCGTCCATTTACCTTTTGTTCACCACAATACCATAGGTCGAGGAAATCGCACGATTATACATGGTCCTTATGTAGAGATGTCTGAAGATAAAAATGAGATGAAATTTTTTGTAGATATGCAAAAAGACGATGGAAAAACGAGGTCTTTAAAACCAGAAGCATTTCCTATGGACAAAATAGGGAATTTCTACATTCATTTTAAATTTCCAAACTTATGGCAAAACCATCTTACTGATAAAGTCAGAATTTTTATTAGCTTTGTCCCTATTGACGAAGAAAGCACACTTTTTTATATGCGATTTTATCAAAAAATAGTTAGAATTCCATTATTTAGAACATTAGTAAATTGGCTAGGTATAGCGTCTAGTAAGGTAATACTTCACCAAGATAGAAAAGTGGTTATTACTCAAGACCCGAAAAAGACTTGGTTAAAAATGGGTGAAAAATTGTTTCAAGGAGATCTTCCCATAGTGAAATATCGCCAGCGCCGACAAGAACTAATCGAAGCGGAAGAGTGAATTTTTTTAATTAATTAGTTAGTATATATTTAATTATTTCTTTTCTTTTCTTAAGCGCGTTTTTTGCAGCGGTCTCGACCTTCATTTCCATTTGTTCATAGTCTTCCGGAGTCGCTTCACCAACTTTCTTTTTTATTTCTGTGTATGCAGATTCTCTAAATCGTGGAAGAATAGATGTTGCTTTTTTGTCAGTGAATTGGAATTTTACCTCGTTTGAATCGTCGACATACCCTATTTCAGCGCATTTTATTCCAAGTTCTCTCAAATCTTTTATAATTAGTTCGCTCACAGTTGCGTCGCAATAAATTAACAAGGAATCTAAAGACACTCCCAAATAATCCACGCCCGTTTTATTTAGAAGGTTTAACACATTCTGATTTACTAGTTCCTTTACCTTCGCTTCCTGAATAAACACTCCGCACTTTGCTTCGTAATTAATCTCATATAGGTCTCCCCTTAAGCCTCCGTTTGTTACATCACACATGGCTCGAATACCCTCAAAATAGTCCACTGATAAAATCTTTTCGCAAGCCTTTAGGAACTTTATATTGATAGTTTCTTTGACAAATTCGTGGTTTCCAGAGTATATAGCCGTAGTTGCAATTGTTCCTCCACCAGC
>JAHQWX010000483.1 GCA_029856375.1 Promethearchaeia archaeon
CACTTTTTCGACGACTTTTTCCGTTTCGAACTGCCCCCAACCTTCGTTAAAAGGAACCCACACAACTATCGATGGGTGATTGTAAAACGAGGCGATCATCGATTCGAGTTCGTTGTAATAATTTCTTTTTTCGAACTCTTTTCGTTTTCCTTTATATTTCTCGCTGTTTCTTAATATATTAACGAGCATGTATAAAATACCCGTCTTTCCAGCGTTGGGCATGTCCTGCCACACGAGCATTCCAATTTTGTCGCAATAATAGTACCATCTGGCGGATTCCACTTTCACATGTTTTCGTATCGCGTTAAATCCGAGTTCTTTCGTTATTTCGATATCATATTTTAGTGCTTCGTCAGTAGGGGCAGTATAAAGACCATCGGGCCAATAACCTTGGTCTAAAGGGCCATAAGTAAATATTGGTTGGTTATTTAATTCGATCGTTCGATTTCCCTTTTCATCGACTCCAAGAGCGATTTTTCGCATCCCGAAATAACTCGAAACTCGGTCTAAAATCTTAGATCCTCGTTTTAATTGGATATTTATGTCGTAAAGAAATGGATTATTCGGGCTCCATAATTTAGGAGATGGTATCTTTATAACCAATTGCTCTTCTGCGTCTTCAGTGTTTTCAACAACATCTTTTTCACCCTCTTTAACTAGTACGGAAATTTTTTCCCCTTTTTGCGAGTATTGAATGTTCGCGCGAATTTTTATAATCTCGTTATCGATATCCGGTATCATTTTTATAGATTCGATATAAGTTGTTGGTACTGGCTCAAGCCACACAGTCTGCCAAATCCCAGTTATTGCGGTGTAGTAAATACCATATGGTCTTAAAGTTTGTTTACCGCGCTCTTGTCCTCCCTTATTTGTGGGATCCCAAACCGATACGAGCAATTCGTTTTCCCCCTCGATATCGAGAGAATCCGAGATTTCAAAAGAGAAGGGCGTATATCCGCCTTTATGAGTTCCGATTTCATTTCCGTTCACCCAGATTGTAGCTTCCCAATCAACCGCGCCAAAGTGTAGTAGTACTCTCTGCCCTTTCCACGACTTCGATACTGTAAAGATGCGTCTATACCATAATTTCTGCTTAGGTGCTACTTTTCGTTTTACTCCAGATAAAGCAGATTCGATGGGAAACGGAACTAAAATTTTTCCATCAAATGAGTTAACCGACATTTGCTTTTTAGGTCGAATAGCGTATTCCCATAGTCCATTTATGTTCAGCCATTCTTTCCTTCTGAGCTGAGGTCGCGGATATTCCGGTAAAACATTATCTGGTAATACATTTTTTGCCCATCGCGTTTTTATTTCATGTTCAATTAACTGCCACATTGATTTAACCCAATACGAATTAATTAAAAAATTTTTAGCTTGGTCTTTAATAGTAGGAAATAATATTAGTAAAGAAAATATTACAATGATGATTTAAAATAGCTAAATAAAAAATAGGAGAAATATTTGCGATCTTTCAAGGAAAAGTTAATAATAGAAATATAATTTCCATTTTATCTTTTCATATCACCTTATATTCTCGTTAAACTAATTAGAAATAAACTTTTTTTCACTTATATTTAGAAAAGTCTAAATTTAAATACGAAGAAAGTTAATAAATTCTTAAGGACAAATGATAGCTAATTTACCAAGATATAAATTAAGACATGGTATGATCTCGCTGGCTGAAATACCTATTGGAATAGAGTTCACAGTCAATCATGTTGCTGCTGGTTGGCGTGCTAAGACAAGATTAGCGAATCTTGGAATTGTTCCCGGCAGCAAAGTTGTAAAAACGAGATCTGCTCCATTGTTTGGACCAGTTCAAGTTAAAGTTAAGGGTTCTAACTTGATAATTGGTCGTGGTTTAGCAAGAAGAATTTTTGGTAAAACATAAAATACTCTAACTAAAAAGTAAAACTAATAGAGTAAGTCATTCGTTCAAAATGATTAATGAAGGGAGATTTTTTTTTGAAACATCTATATATTAAATCTCTGCATTGTTATTAAAATACTCAAATTGCAAAAGGATACAAAAATATGTCTCAAAATTTACCAAACAAAGTTAAAAAACCCTTTAAAAACGGAAAGACAATTAACATTGCGCTCGCTGGAAACGCGAATGTAGGAAAATCGGTTATTTTTAATCAATTAACAGGAATGAATCAATGTATTGGAAATTGGCCGGGAAAAACTGTCGAAAAATGCGAAGGTAAGCTAAAATTTCTAGGTTACAACTTTAATATCGTCGATCT
>JAHQWX010000484.1 GCA_029856375.1 Promethearchaeia archaeon
TCGAGATATTTTTTTGGCGTAAATACAATTCCTTTTGAAGTTTTCATATCTTGATCTCCCAATCTAAACCATTCATAGTTTAGCTTAATTGGTCCATCGTAATCGAAAACTTCCCGACTTATTTCTAAGCCAGTATCATATGATCCGCCTTTTACGCTATGATCTTTTCCAGCAGGCTCGCAAGTGGTATGAAATATTGCCCATTTAGCAGGCCAATCTACGCGCCAATTTAATTTAAGATTCCCATTATTAATGGCCATTTCTCCCTTGTGCCCACACGACGAGCAAGAATAAGTTACTAAATCTTTACTATCATCGTAAGATAAGACTCGATTAGGAATAACCGATCCATCTTCGGATCGTTTTAGTAATTTCTGGCATTTTTCGCATATCACCATAGCAGGAAACCAGTCTTCTTGCATTTTTATGAAGCTTTCTTTAGAATTTTCGTCTAAAGTGGGCAAAATGTTTTTCCTAATGATATTTTTTACTTTCTCCGTGTTTCTTAATGCAATTCTTATTTTCTCCTTCATCTTCGGATCTTTGTATAGTTTATGTGTCCAAACTACATCTACTTTAATACCAAAATCTTTGAATGTAGAACTCAGCTCTGTTCCAAAATAATCGGCGTAACTTTCACACTCTAATTCGCCTATTGGACATGGCATATTTGAGAATGGTTTTCCTATGTTTTGTTCTGCATAATTTGTATCAATATAAGCGGGAAATCGCTTAGCTGCATCTAAACTATCAAAAAATAATAAAAATTTGACATCCCTCCCATGTTCTTCTAGTTTTCTGCGGATCGCATCGCATATCACTATTTCTCTTAAAATACCTAAGTGTATATATCCAGAAGGTGTTTTTCCCGTTGCTAGAGTAATTTCTGAAAGATTTCTATCTAAAATGTTCTTAATTATATCTTCAAGCCAGTGAATGGGATATTCTTTTTGCAATTCTACAACAGCTTTATATTGAAAAATATAAAATCTTTATAAACATAAAAGTTATAGGTCAAAATTAATTTTTTCATTTTAATCAGAATTATGTGTTATTAATTAACCAACAGAGAATTTTGTTTTTAAAGGGTTAAAAACCGTGCGGATCGCTGTTCTTAATAGAGAGACTTGCAAACCCCATAAATGTAGTCCTTTTGGACAAAAACCATGTATTAAATATTGCCCAATGGTTAGAACTGGTACAAAAACAATAGAATTAATTAGCGAAAAGGAAATTGAGATACGTGAGAATTTATGCTCGGGTTGTGGGATATGTATAAAAAAATGTCCATTTAACAGTATTAGCATTGTAAACTTGCCAGATCCTTTAGAATCGGAAATATCTCATAGATACGCACCTGATGGATTTGCACTTTTCCGTATGGCGATTCCAAAAAAAGGGAGTGTCCTCGGTTTAATTGGTGCTAACGGCTGCGGAAAAAGTACGATGTTAGAAATATTAGCTGGAGAAATTAAATTAAATCTTGGAGAATTTGGAGAAAAAATCCCAGATTGGGACAAAATTATTAATAAATTTAGAGGTTCGGAGTTACAACGCTATTTCACTGAATTAACAGAGAAAAAAATCAAGGTTATTCATAAGCCTCAAAATATTACTGATATTCCCAAAAAAGTATCTGGAGTCGTAGAAAAAGTTCTTAACAAAGTTGCTGAAATAAATAATTTCGGCGATGTTGCAGATAAATTGAATTTAAAAAAAATTTTAAACCGAGAGATGTCGGTTTTGTCAGGGGGAGAACTACAACGAGTAGCAATTGCAGCAGCCTATTTAAGGAACGGAGATGTTTACTTAATTGATGAGCCGACATCTTATTTAGATGTTAGTGAAAGAATCAATGTGGCAAAGCTTATACGAGAACTGGCCGAGAAGGGGAAGACAATTGTTGTTGTCGAACACGACCTCGCAGTCCTTGATTACTTAAGTGATTATGTATCAATTTTTTACGGAAAACCAGGAGTATATGGTATAGTGTCTCACCCCCAAAGTGTTCGAAATGGAATAAATATTTATTTGCAAGGCTATCTTAAAGACGAGAACATGCGTATAAGAGAAGAACCAGTAGTTTTTCATGTTAGACCCCCTCAATTTTCTTCATTTGATAAAGGAGATATTATATTCTCATATGAAGATATGAACACTGAGGTTGGGGACTTTTCATTAAATGTATCCGCTAGTGAAATCCACGCGGGTGAAATTATAGGTATATTGGGTCCAAATGCTATTGG
>JAHQWX010000485.1 GCA_029856375.1 Promethearchaeia archaeon
CGGCACCTCCTTTTCAAGTGCTCTAACGATTGTTTTTTGAATTGCTCCGTTTGGACATATTCGATAACAAACTCCGCATTTAATGCAACGATCTTCGTCTATTTGCATGGTTTCTATGCCATCGACCTCGGTTCTCCGGATAGCAGGACAACTTAAAATGCGAGCGCAATCGTAACACATCTGACAACCATATATTTGATACACTACATCTTGATATTTTTCACCATTTTCTTCTATTTCTTTGATAATTCTTTGCCTCCTTCTAAACGCTTGCAAACCGCATTCTCTCTTAATGATGATAACTTTAAGTCCTTTTGTGCTTAACGCTTCATCGATCGATCTCGTGAGTTTCTTGGGATTGTAAGAGTCTTCCACTCTTAACCACGGAACACCAATAGATTCGCAAATTTTTTCAATCGAAAATCCTTGGTTGATTAAATATCTAAGCACATCGTCTTGATGTCCCGTCATAGCCGTCCAAGAGTTTTCAAATATGAAAAGCAGTACATTTGAGTTGTATCCAACAGCTTCTGCTAAAGGACTCATACCAGTGTGAAAGAATGTCGAGTCTCCAATCATAGCTACTACTTTCTGGTCTGTTTTTGTAGACATTCCGATAGCAGCGCTTAATCCTCCCGACATACATATAACTAAGTCGCTACATTTTTGAGGAGGAAAGAAAGACATGACATAACAGCCGATATCACCGCAAATTATCGTATTATCTAATTGGTTAGTCGCTTTCAGAATAGAGTAGAGCGTCGCTCGTTCTGGACAACCCGCGCAAAAAGTTGGAAATCGGCTAGGAACTATGCTTTTGTAGGAATCGAAATAATTTATAGCTCTTTGCATGCTTTCGCTCGCCTTTTTATTAAAAATCTTTGCTAGACAGGAAGCAACTAATCCAGTAGAGTATTCGTTATACTTAGGGAAAAATTTTTCCCCGATTACTTCTACACCTATTTTGTGTTTCTGAGCGATTTCTGAAATTTTAACCTCCAAGAAAGGTTCCAGCTCTTCGATAACTACAACTTTCTCGAGATTTTGAATAAAATCAGTTATTTGTTCGTAATTAAGTGGATAAATCATACCGAGTTTCAACACTGGTACATCGTTTAAATCGAGTTGGTTGAGAGCTTCCATTGCGTAACAGAACGGTATACCGCTCGTTATTATTCCAATCTTATCATCTCCTGGTATAACTCTATTAAATCCCAATTGAGGTGTTGCTTCTCTCAATTTTTCAATGCGTTCGTAAAGTCTAATGTGGTTGTTAATAGCGTGTGGAGGCAGCGAATTAAACTTAGGAATGTTTCTAATAAATTCTCCTCTCGCTTTTCCTCTTATTAATTCTCCTAACTCTACATAACCCCTCGAATGGGCGCTTCTGGTTGACATTCGAAAGTCCATAACTAAGTCGTATTTCTCTGATAGATTAAACGCTTTTTTTATCCAATCCTTACACTCTTGAGGAGTTTGTGGCTCAATGATAGGTAGATGCAACATCCATCCATAAAAGCGCTCGTTCTGCTCTTGATGCGAGCCCAAAGAGCCAGGATCTGATCCAATAGCTACTACCATTCCTCCAGGATTTGGACCGTTTAGCGCAATTACGCTTAAAGGGTCGCTGGCCACATTCAATCCCACATGCTTCATAGGATTAAGGCTTCTGCAACCCGTCCATGCCGCTCCTGCGCACGCAGAACTTGCTACTGCTTCGTTTACTGCCCAGTGATGTACTAAATACTCCTTAACATCTGGATTCTCCCTTATTACCTTGTGAAAATATTCTCCTATATCGCTAGTTGGAGTACCGGGATATTGAGAAACATACGATACTCCAGCTTCGAGGGCGCCCCTAACTAGCGCCTCGTTCCCAAGCATTAATACTTTTTTTCCGGGACCGTCAGTAAACCTAGTATCTTTTTTAGGCATATTTCACACCATAAAAGTAAAATTATGAAGTAATTAATCGAAATTGATAAAAAATCTTACTGTTTAATTTAAAAAGACTAAAATACGAATACTTATGCGCGAATAATTACTTTTACTAATCCTTTATCCCGGAGCTTTTCCATCATCTTTTCAATATCTTCGACGCTCTTTTCTGCAATTACCGCTACTTGCTCTAAACTGTTATTTCCATCGCATATCTTCAACACCTTAAATTCTTCAGGAGTAAGCATACCGAGATGAACAGACATTTCCGGAATCTCTTTTACAACTACC
>JAHQWX010000486.1 GCA_029856375.1 Promethearchaeia archaeon
AATTTTCTTGTTTTACTTGGATGACTTCAATTGAGTCCTTATTTTTGAAAAAAGCATCAACAAGCGATAAATTTCCGTGGCCTGGAATCCCTATTAAATAAGGAATCTTTTCTTTAATTAAATAGTTTACAATTATTTCTCCACCAGTGTAATTAGGCATGTTTATCTAACCTTTTTTTATTATGTGCAATTGAAATAACAATTAATATTAAATTACGCATCATTTCCTAAAAATATAATAAGATAAAGAAATTTAATATTCCATTAAATTCAATATTTATTAAACGACCAAAAAGTGATATTTTAATCATGTCTGAAAAGAAAAAAATCAAAATATCTACGGGTACTGAAGTGGAATTTGATGTGAACAACCCAAAACCGCTAATGGAAACGATTATAAAAGAAGTTTTGATACCAAAATATCAAGATAACGCTGATTGGGACTTGACAATAAGACTCGTTTTAGACGAGATTAATCGTTTAATTAAATACACCGAACTTCCTTCTCAATACAAAATGGATTTGCTAAACGAAATTGAGGACCATCTTGACAAAGAGATCTCGGAATTAACGGGAGTAGATAAAATTGAGATATTGTTTTTAGATATGGACGATTATATTGATGATATTAGGAAGATGATAACTAGTAGCTTTACAAAAGTAGAGCGCAGAAACATGATGGCAATGTTATTAAAACCCTTGACCACTTTTGAAATAGTTGAATTATTGATTGAGCTCGGGAAGAGATCTTTTGGAGAAAAATAAGATTTCCGTAAACATCTTTTATTAAAATTCACTTCTTATTTTAAAATTATGAGCATGCAAAAACCACAATATGATGTTTGTATCATAGGTGGTAGCATTGCAGGTAATTACCTCGCTTATCTTCTTTCAAGTTCCAATTTAAATATACTAATAATTGAGGAGCATACTGAAATTGGATTGCCTTTTCAGTGTGCCGGTATAATCTCAAAAAAACTAACGCAATTAATTAATGTACCTCGAGAGATCATATTAAATCGCGTAAAAATAGCAAAACTAGTGGGTCCCTCTGGAAGGAGCATCGAATTATCTGGAGAAGAAGAGCCTTACATTGTAGATCGCATAGCGTTGGATAAATCTTTTTACGAAAAAAGTAAAGCAAAATCAAATGTAACCTATAATTTAGGTGAAAAGTTTAAGAATTTTCGCTATATAAAAAAAAACACTAACACACTTGTGGAAATCGAGACATCCGAGGGGAGTTATATCACTAAAATTCTTGTAGGGTGCGACGGACCGCTCTCCCCAGTTGGAAAACAAGTAGGCGTTCGAAATAAAAACATTTTTGGAACTCAAATAAGGATTAAAGGAAATTGGGACGAAAATACTGCCTTTATGTATTTCGATCCTCGTTGGAAAGAATCGTTTGGATGGATCGTTCCCGAAGGGAATAAGACATATAGGATTGGAATGGGCGCTGGTCGTGAAATCTCTGAGAATTTCAAAACATATCTAGGCATATTAAATGTTGAAATTAAGAAGAAAATCTCTCAACAAGGTGGTTTAATCCCAATAGGTAAAATGAATAAGTGCGCGTTCGATAACATCCTTTTAGTAGGAGATTCTGCCAGACAAGTCAAAGCCACTACGGGTGGCGGAGTTGTAATGTTATTAAGCGCGGCAAAACTAGCAGCACGATGTATAATGCGTTGTTTTGAATTAAACGATTTTTCAAAAAAGGTTATAAAGAAAAATTACGAGAAGCCGTGCAAAAGAAGTATAGGAAAACAACTTACTATTAATTATTTAATAAGACTAGTTCTTCAGAATTTAGATAAAACCGATTTTGACGATTTATTTAGCATAATTGAAGATACAAAAATCGGAGAAATAATTTCGCTACACGGGGATATGGATTTTCCACTGAGTTTAGTACTCAGACTCGCAAGAAATAGCTCTTTTTTGAAGTTTATATTACGCTTTTTAAAAAAAAATCCTACTTTAGTGGTTCAATTGGTAAAAAGTCTAATTTTTTAACCAAAAAAAGACTATTGTTAAACAGAATTTTTAAAAGATACTCGATGTGAAATAACATGGCAGTTAATGAAAATTATGCGTATGAGGTTACTGAGAAGATTTCCTTCCCGAGACTAGTTGGTACCGAGGGAGAAATGAAAGCGCGAGAGATGGTTGCGAAGGAGTTCGAAAAAATCGGATACAAACCGATACGGGAAAAATTCA
>JAHQWX010000030.1 GCA_029856375.1 Promethearchaeia archaeon
CCATAGAGGAGATTCCACATTTTCAACCGCAGTTAAGGTGTTAATAAGGTTAAAATCCTGAAATACAAAACCGATTTTTTGCCTTCGAATACGACTTAATCTATCTTCGGTCGAGCGACTGATATTTTCGCCGTCAAATACGATCTTACCACTATCGGGCAAATCGAGTCCCGATAAAACGTTCAAAAGAGTACTTTTCCCACAACCCGTTGGACCTTGTACGCAAACGAATTCGCCAGATTTTATATCAACGGTAATATCAACTAAAGCTCTGATGATTGCCCCTTCTCTTCTATATTCTTTATTCACTTCGCTTGCACTAATCATAATATCTAAACTTGACATTTTTTGATACCTCCTTTACGTCCCCACCTTTTTTAAAGCGATAATAGGCCTTACCCGCAACACTCTTCGATTCGCTAAAAGAATACCGATTAATTGAACGGAGACGAAGATGCCAAAAGTCAATAAAACGGCTGGCAAACTAATTAAGGGCAATTGGCTTGATGGAACAGATGGATTAACTGCAGAGTAGAAGTACCCCAAAGCCGCTACAAAATGAAAGAGAACCTCGATAACTATAATAAATCCACTTATTGTTGCGAACAGAATCTCGCCAATTATAATAGTTTTACAGTCTCTGTTTGTGTATCCTATGCATTTCAATGTCGCGATTTCGCGCCTTCTATAGTTTGTTATAACCCAGGCATAGAGGAGACTCAGGAATATTGAAATCCCCATAGCGATTAAAAAAGAAGTTACCGCTGTAGTCGTCTGAACAGATGAAATGTGTAAAGAATAGGATGACCAGAACAAGAGTGCAGTATACATCATTGTAAAAACGAAATACCTTTTTCTGCTTCTAAGAGCAAGGATAATCGCTTTTTTCCATAATCGTAACATTTGATTATCACTGAATTTTTAATTTATTTTATTAATTAGTTCAAATATATTTTTAAACTTAATATATTATTATAAAAGCACGAAATATTTTATATATTTAAGTAATTAAAAAACTAATTTAATTAAATTTAGAAAGTAATTACTCAATTCTCGATAAATCATGTCGGAAGAGATTAATAGCATTATTAACGAGTTATTTGATGTTGAGGCAACTGTGGGTGGCATTGCTCTCATCGGAAGTGATAATCAAATTAAATTTCAAACGGAAAATTGGGACCTTTCCGGCGATTTAGCATCGATTATTGAACTCATAGAGGCAGAAGGGGGAATTGGAAGGATTGTGCTTCAAGGTATAACATACATGGTCGTGGAAAACACACCAGAGAGAAAAATTGGGACAAATATTAAGGGGCAAGGGCATTTAATAATAGCTCCTACGGGCGACAATAGCGCAGCTCTTGTTTGCTACATAATCCCTGAAGCAGGTCCGCGCGACGCTCTCTTTAATGTTCAAGAGGCTGCTCAAAAATTAAAGGGTAAAATATAAAATACTAATTTATTTCTCTTTTCTTTTTTTGAAGATTTCCTTAGAGTTTATGAACGATTGGCCAGAAATTTTTCAATATATTTATCAATTCTGCTTTAACGCGAGATATAGTATTTTTCAATTCTGGATCTTCTGGAAGCGAGATTTTTTCTTCAAACGGTAACTCAACTTGATCCCCTAAAAGTGTCTGAATTATCGAATATGAACATATGGGTAAAGCGCTTTGGCTGTACCCCCCTTCAAGAACAAACGAGAGTTTTCCATTACACAGCCTTTTTGCGAGATCTAATATGTTATGGGTAAATTGAATGTAGGCATTTGCAGTAAGCAAACAATTACCAATGGGATCCGTGAAATGTCCATCAAAACCACAAGCAACAACTATTAGCTCGGGTTTAAATTCTGAAAAAATTGGATCGACGATATCAAACAATTCCATAAAATATTTATCGGTTGTTTTGGGTGGAATTGGAAAATTGATATTTTTTCCTAAACCTTCCCCTTCCCCAACTTCAAAAATAAAACCTAATTCTCCTTGATCGAAATCGTATTCGTGAATTGAAAAATACAAGATATCGGGGTCTTCGTAGAAAAATTTTGCAATCCCGTCTCCGTAGTGATTATCAATGTCGACAATGGCAACTTTATTGATCGCTTTCTTTACTTTTCTCAAGTACTGAATTGCTATCGCAATATTATTAAAGATACAAAGGCCAGAAGCAACATCTCTTAGAGCGTGATGGCCAGGTGGTCTAATAAACGCAAAAGATTGATTTACATCGTTGTTAATTACGCTTGACAAAGCGCTTATCGTTGCACCTACAGCTTTTTTCGCTAAATTATAGGTGTCTTTTGTGATAAAAACAGATTCACCCGCGTCTCCGGACCCAATATCAGAGAGATACTTTATTGACTGGATGTGATATTTCGAATGTACTAATTCTATAACAGAATCGTCAATATCAGTCAAAGGTAGTTGTTTTACTCGACCATCTTCAAAAAGATCAGTCTTGTTGAAGTAATCCATGATTCTTTTAATTCTTAAAGGACTTTCAAACGATTCGAAATATGGTCTTGGGTAGGGAGGATCGTTGAGTACCTCAAAATCTTTGTCTGTGATTATTCCGACAGTTTCCTTCAATTTAACATCAAATTTTTATACGCTGATTTAGATAAGTTAATTATCGTATAAATAAATTTATTTAATGAAGTGAAATTCAAAATGGACGCAACTGAAATTCTGTTCCTATTACTTTTTAACGGGCTCCCAGTTATTCTCTTAGCAATTCCAATTCCTATTTTATATAAAAAGACCATAGGAAAACTTTACCTTAGGATATATTTAGGGATTTTAGTATTCTTTTTAGTTTATTGGATTTTACCCATTATTTTTCAATTGGATGTTCAACCAAAAGAATTAGCACAAACTACGGAAGGTCAAGAAGATATCCTTGCGGGAATCACATTTATTTTTGTTCACATGCTGTCGATAATTTCTTATTTCCTACAGTACCCATTTTTAACGCTATCTTTTATTTTCGTTATCGGCCCAGTTATATCTTTCCTGCTACTAAGAAGAAAGCTACGAAAAGAACCAGGCACTATGGAAGAGAAATTATCTGAAATTACTTACGAATTAAAAGCCAGTCCATCCGAAATGATAAAGGAGGGATTAAAAAAATCAGGTTGGTCCGAGGAGAAAGAACTTTTTAAAAGTTTGGTTGTTCTTTTGCCAATTTCATTATATTTATTATCTGTCTTTATAGATGTACTCGGTTTAGAGAGCTTTTCTTTAACAACTGGTACAACAGCTATTGGGTGGTTTATAGAAATCATGTTTATATATCTCGCAACTCTTTTATTTGGAATTCATTTGCTTTATTCAAGCAGAGTTTCATTTAAGGGTATTTTCGTTGGGGAACAATTAAAAGAAAACACTTTTAGGAGTCTATATCAAGTTGGCACACCAATATCAATATTAAGTATTATTTTATTTCTTGCAAAACCTACAACGAATCCAATTGTGATAATCTATTTTTTTGCGTATTTCATAATGGGATCAATAATTTTCATACTTTTCTTAAAAATAATTGAACCAATATCGATCCTATTATTAATAAAATTAATTGACTGGTGGAAATTTAAGAAGAAGAGATTAAAAGAAATAGATTGGAATAATTTTTATTACCCCATTATTTTTGGTTTTGCTGCAACCTTTATCGTAATTTTAGTATTATTTCTAGGAATGGGGGGATTGAATTATTTAATCGTACCTACAGATGCTATTCGAGATGCTTTAGTAGAAAAGGCTGCAATTACATACACAGACACTATATATTTGGAGGATGCGATAAAATTAGACCTTTACAATGTAAATGGGTCTTTAATTTATATTGTATTGTGCGGAATGATTATGGCATACCTTTTTTCGAAGAGCTTACAGTACATTAAAAGAATTACTATGACATCTTTTCTTTTTTTGGGTATACTGGTCCCTCTAGCGGTCTTTTTTGAAATCACTAAAATGGCCCCTAATCCAATTCCTTTTGTACTAGAAGAATATTGGATAACTGGCTCACCAGCTTATTATACCTTATTTAATCAAAATTTTTATACGATTAGAACTGCATTATTTACTACAACTTCAGCTGCAGAAGGAGGTGTCATCTTATTAGGAATAATAGCAGCCCCTTATATGTATACTAGGTATGTGTTAAACATCGTGATCTGGGGATTAATTTTTTACTATTTCAATAAGACATTTATTTCAAAAAATATCCCTAAGGAAGGTGATCTGATAGAAAAAATAGCGTTTTCACAAATGATCGAATTCCCAAAGTATGAAGATTATCAGACGAATCGCTATCGATATTTAATCACAAAAAGCGAAGAGATAGAGTTGGAAACGGTAGAAAAGCGAGACGATGTAAAAAATTTACTCGACCAACTCAATGAGAACAAGTTTATCGAAGAATTAAAGTCAGACAATGTGGAGGAGTCTAAACGTTTCTATTATACCCTGAAATATTTATTCTACAAGGATATGATATCTATTTGGATACCAGAATTCTCTTACGAATCCCAGAAACCCGAACTTAAAGGACTTTACATAATGTATTCCGATGGGAGGGATGTCTTTTCTCATAATTTCGAGGAGGAACAATATGTAGATCCCGCTTTAATTTCTGGGATGTTCTCAGCAATTACTTCTTTTATAAAAGAAGCAACGAAAAGTTCGGAGTTACTTCGCGTTATAGACCACGGGGATATAAAAATAATGCTCGAATATGGTAAGTGGGTTTTTGCTGCGTTATTCGTTAAGGGACAACAAACTCTAGAAAATAGAAGTCGATTACGAGAATTTATTGATTGGTTCGAAGAAAAACACGGCGAGCTTTTATTAGATTGGAACGGCGCAATGCATCCATTTAGAGGCGACGAGGATAATGTTAAGGAGCTTTTCAAAGAAGACTGATTAGAGTTATGTTAAATAACTAATTATATTTCTCTACTTTTATTTTTTGGATATATTAAGCCTATTTTTCAGGCAAAGGAAAAGAATATTCTTTTAAGTATCGAGGATTTATACACTTTTGTCTAAATTATCAGATGTCCATTAATTAAAATAATCCAAAAAGAGGTGAAACTCATGGTATTGATTATGATAACGGGTTGGATGCCGTTTGGTAAAGAGAAGGAACTTGGTAAAAAATACATCGAATCGGTAAAAAAGTTTCCGTTGGATAGGTCCTTGGAAAAAACTGTATTACAAGTGGCCGTTAGACCCACCAAAGACGGTTATAAAACGATAACCCTTGCAGAAATTAAAAAAGGGAAATACGAAGAATACATGGATAGATTGTCGCGACAAATGTTAATGTTTAACGAGATCGAAGGATATAGATACGAATTTGAAACATTTATATCTGGAGTAGACGCAATGCCAATGATAGGACTTGAACTCCCTAAGCTCTAATAAAAAATCCCCAATTCTAAATCCTATATTTTTTTTCATAATTCTTATAAAGAAGATTAATCGATCGTACTAATGCGAAATGCTTGAATTAGTGAATAATAGGTATTCCTCAACCAACGAATAAAATGACTAATAGAATTTCGCACCCTCTTCCACTTAGACTTTACATAAAGTTCAATAGCGTTAGTGGATAATAATTGTTTGGATTTTTTATTGAATAATTCGGCTTTAATCTTTATCGTACCGTTCTTCACCGTTTCACCTATATTTAAATTTAAAAGAAAACATAAACGACTTGATGAGGATTCAATCTTAATGCTTAGTTTCCTTTCGAAAAAGGGATTTCCGTTGAGTTCTCCTTTCAAGACTAGATTAACGTCGATATGATTGATTAGATCGTTTATAATGTGAATATAAATCGGTTTCCTCTGACCATGGCTTACGACCTCGTTCCAACTCATTCCAATAATAGGCCCCCAAAGAAACAATCCGGCGTCCAATCCACTAAAAATGATAGATCTGTAAGGTAAACGGATTTTAGTTAGCGAAAAACTACAAAGAACGGGAGAACACGCCTCCTTAACAGCATGATACGCTTTCTTTCTGAGGTTGAAGTAGTCAATTATGGACCAGGTAATGCTTGGCCAGGTGTCTTTAAACATAAAAAGCGCGAACATGTGAGTTTTTCCCTTACACCTTCTAAAAGCTTCAATACTGAATTTAAGGTTATCTGCTTGATAGGCTTGGGTTTTTTCAATCATTTTTTTTAAGCCATGATCAGGTGTTGCGTTAGACATGTGATAATTTAAAATATTCTGACTGTCGTGGTACTCCCACTTCCTATTAGGTGGCCAATTATTTTTAACATCCAAGTTCTCTTCGTTCCAGGTTGGAGAATTTATGCTCGGGAGGCTTTGAGGTCCAAATTCTGAGGGATACGGCGCTCCTGGACACAAAAGGTACCCATATTTCGTGCCAAAATACCAACCACAGAACGGATGACCAGAAATTGCAGATTCTGACCACACGAGACGACCGAAGAGGTCTTCAGAATCGACATGCTTCTTTAAGATTTTTGCCATCAAGTGGTTTTCTTCGTTCGAAGGCTCTGTCCAACAGGAAAAGATTATGATTGAAGGATGGTTGTGCAGCTGAATTGTCATTTCTTTTGATTGGTTTACAGCTGCATTAACCGATTCCCTGCTATATTCGTAGTTCCATAAAGTTGGGAAATCTTGTTGCAAGACAATCCCTGTTTCGTTGATGTAATTGTAAAATAGCGACTTCTCAACATGGTACGAAATTCTTAAAAAATTCAGGTTTGCCTCTTTAACATCGCTTACTGTTTTAGCGTAGGCTTCGTCGTCCATTTTAGAAAGCCATAAATTGCTAAAAAAGTTAGCACCTCTTAGATATATCTTCTCACCATTAAGATACCAACCGTCTTTTTTATACTCAGCAGACCTGATTCCGAAAGTGCCTTCCCACTTGTCTAATTTTTCTTCATGACTTTCAAATGTTAAATTCATTAAATAAAGATTAGGGGTTCCCAAATCCCATGTCCACCACAATTTTGGCTTTTCTATTTGAATACTTCTTTCAATAACAAAATCTCCTTGAATTAACACTTTAATTGGGATCGTAAAAAGCTGTTCTTTGCCTTTAAAATTCTTCGGTAAAATCTTAATATTTAACGATAATTCATCGGTATTCGTTTGGCTCTTATTAAAAACAGAAATAATCAATTGGACATTTGATTTTTTAGAGTATATATCTTTCGAGACAATTTTAACATGATTAATGTACAATTTATTCGATATTTTTAGCGATACTGAGTCCCATATACCGCCAGAGCCTTTATCTTGTCCATATTTTTTCGATGTGCTCCCTGGTCTGCAATCCCAATGAGAAAACCCTCCTTTGAACTGCCTTTTGCGAGGAGCAAATGGTCCAGTCTTGTTAAAGCCCTCGTCGAACGGAGCATTGACTTGTAGAACAATCTCGTTTTCCATGGGATTATCAAAATCTAAATAATTTGTGATATCAAACAGAAAATGTCCGAAATACCCTTCGTGAAATCCCACATATTCTCCATTTACCCATATTTTCGCGTAATAATCGACGCCATTGAAGCAAATTCTTACGATTTTCCCTTTCCAGTTGGGATTTACATCTAATTGTCTTGCAAACCAAACGATCCCATTATAATCTAATTCTAAGCCAGTATACCAATTACAGGGTATCTGTACTTCTCCCCAATCGCTTTTATTGGAATTTTTTTTCCAGATTCCCTTCTCTTCGCCTTCGGAATTTTCATCGATAAAATACTTCCATTTTCCGTCAAGCGAAATGTCTTTCATGCTCTTGATTCTCAATTTGAAAAATAACTAAGTTACTCTTTTCCTAGCTTTTTCCGCGCTTTTTTTAGGTCCTTATCCATAATATTGCGAACTAATTTAGGAAAAAGACGGAACATTCGCCACGGAAACTTTGCTTCTCCAGGTAAAATTTCAAATCTATTTTTGAGAATTCCTTCGATAAATGGCTCAGCTACTTCTTCTGGCTTTAAAAGGCCCCCTCGTTCCGATATAATCTTACATTCTTCTGGTTTTGTTTTGTTTTCTTCTTCAAATGCGGGGGTTTCGGTATCTGGCGGGTAAAGAATTGAGAATTGGATATTATACGGTTTTAACTCGTTGCGTAAAGCTTCAGTTAACCCAACGATAGCAAATTTAGTTGGAGTATAAGCGGTGTAGCCTATAAGCCCAATAAAACCTGCCATAGAAGATACATTCGCAATGTACCCTTTCTTTGCTTCCATAAAATATGGTAAAGTAATTAAAATCGGAACTAATTGTCCGTAATAATTTGTGTCCATTTGGGTTCTAAATTCTTCTAGCGAGTGATCTTGAACATATCTTGGCATAGCGTAACCAACGCAATTAATTAAATAATCCGGTACGCCTTTTTTTTCAAAAAAATCTGTTAATAATGGTTTTAGCTTTCCCATGTCAGTCGTATCGCACGAAATCATCTCTACATATTGGTCGTCTTGAGTTTTTACGGCTTCGATTTCTTTAACTGCTTCTTTTAACACTTCAACTCTTCTGGCAATAATACAGACGCTACCACCCAATTGAACGATCTCCTTAGCAGTAGCTTTCCCTATCCCGGTCGATGCGCCAGTAAGAACGGCACTCTTACCTTTGAAAGGCTGTTTCAGTATGAATTTTTCTTTCGCCATAGGTAATCACTAAATTATATTCAACTCAACTCATTAAAATAGCTTTTTTTGAAATCTTTTACGCTCTTATTCGGCTCAAATCCATTTAAATAAATATAAATTGCATTATTCAATATTTTACTTAATGTCTAAAACTAGAACATTTGAAGAGATCAACAACAAAATCGCCAGTAAAAACGCTGTCGTAATGACAGTGCAAGAGTTCATTGAGAAAATTGCAGATGGCGAAAAGATCGAATTCGACGATGTTGATGTGATAACAACCGCAACAAAAGGATTAATGAGCGGGATCGCGGGAGTGTTCTCTTTTCGATTAGCAGAACCTAGAGTACATAGAAAATTTAAAGCCGTTTCATTAAATGGGATTCCGGGTTATGTTGGCCCTTGTCCTAACGAATTCCTCGGAGTAATTGATTTAGTTTTATACGGTACTGCACAAAGTGAAACTAGAAATAATTATGCTGGAGGCACATTATTTCGCGAGTTAGTTGAAGAAAAGCCTATAGAGATCGTTGCAAAAACAGATGACGGCGTTCAAATAGACAAAACAATAACAATAGACGATATGCAATTTGCACGATTAATGGGTACTCGCCAAGCCATTAGAAATTATAGTTCTATGATCAACACTTCCACTGAATCCATTGACACAATTTTCTCTGCACTCCCATTCGCACCAAATACCAGTCAATTGACTTTCTCCGGATGTGGGGCGTTAAATCCGCTTCAAAACGACCCTCTCTTTGAGATCGCGGGGGTCGGTACTCCAGTTTTAGTAAATGGGAGCGTAGGACACATCATCGGGCCTGGTACTAGGAATAACATAGAGAAACCAAACTTGATGTGTATCGCTGATTTTAAAGGAATGAAACCAGAATACATGGGATCGTTTATGACTTCCTTCGGTTTAGAACCAATTTGCTCCATTGCTATGGCAATTCCTATTATTAACGAAGGTGTATTTAATAACATCGTAAGAGCAGATAAGGAGGTTAAATTACAAATTCTTGACTTGGTTGGAAGGGCAAAAATTGGAGAAATAACCTATGGAGACGTCTGGAATAATAATTTCTTTATTAAATTCGATCCAAAAAAATGTAAAGCTCACGAGGATTGTCCGGTCGAAGCTGGATGTCCTACGAAAGCGTATGAAGTGGGAAAAGGTATTGATCGAACAAAATGTTTTAATTGCGGAGCGTGCTTAAGATTGTGCCTTGAAGGGTGTTTTATGGGCGATTTAAAAGCGATCGATTATAATGGTATTGAAGTTCCCGTTGTTCTCCGCCAATCCGATCGATTTAACGCGATAAAGTTAGCTACAGAATTAAAAAATATGGTCATAAAAGGCGAATTTCCGATAAAAGAACGAATATCAAAACTCAGTTTTTACGAATTTGTGATATAAATAGAGGTAGATTGAAATATCAGAGAATAAAATTCCAAAATTTGACCAAGTAGGTATAGTTGTTAAGGATATAGAAAAAGCAGCGGAATTATTCGGTGCCTTACTCGATTTTAAAGGAAAGGTAAATATCGTTGAGCAGAGTAGCGATATTAATTATAAAGGCCAAGAGGGAATAGTAAGAATGAAGAAAATTATGCAGAATTGGGGCGATAAACAACTTGAAATTGTCGAAGTCGTTGATGCAACTGGTCCAAATGTTTATTCTGATGCCGTAAAAGCTGGTCGGTTTGGTTTACATCATTTGGGAACTTATGTAGATAACGCAGACGAGTTAGTAAAGTATTTTAAAGATAATTATAATATAAATGTAATCCAAAGTGGTAAAGCGGGACCTGTTAATTTTTATTATTTAGACACCGAACAAACATTAGGATTTATTTTAGAACTTATTAATATCAAAAAAAGAAGAAGAGTTAAGAAAAATGAGTAAAGAAAAACCTCAAGAATATAATGGTGGAGATTTATTAATCCAGTGTTTGCTAAACGAGGGCGTGGAATATATTTTTGCAATTGTCGGTGGACAGCTACTAGCCATTTTTAACGCCGTGGACAGATGGGGGAAAGACAAGGGGATTCAAACCATAATGACGCGGCACGAGCAAGCAGCTGGTCATATGGCTGATGCCTACGCCCGCACCAGCGGTAAAGTCGGCGTT
>JAHQWX010000487.1 GCA_029856375.1 Promethearchaeia archaeon
ATTTCGTGCTAGAATCATTCAAAAAATCAATTGACTACGCTTTAGAAAGAGAAATTTCATCGGAATTGCTGAATTCTCTGGCAACAAAACATTCCGATTTTGATAAGAAAATATTAAAATTTGTTTACAAAATTCTAAAGGATTTTGAAGAATTTCGAAATAAGAATAAGCTTTCGTTAGAGGAACAGCGAAATCAGTTCATACTAGAAATTCAACCGAAGATTAAGAGGATTATTGACGCAAGTTTTACATTAAGAGAAGATTTAATACCATATCCATTGTTCTTAGAAGTTGTATTACTATCTAGAGATTTAAAAGTAAACGAAGAGCAAACAATTTCCTTACTTCTCGAGAATCCCAGCCCAGAATCCGAAGTGAAAAATGTTAATATATCTTTTTTTGTCCCTAAATCGTTTAAATCTAGTCTCAGATATATTCAACTAAAAAAAATCAAACCAAGCCAAAAAAAACAGGTTTCAACACAAATTACTCCAACAGAACCTGGGAAGTTTCACTTCATGGCTATGGTCGAATATAAACACACAAATGAGACTTTTTGGATGCCGAGCATTACAACGGAGTTTAATGTTTCGGAAGATTTTTAAGCGGATTTTTAAATAGTTAAGTTATGTATAATTTATTAAGAGTAAAAATATATTTCTTAAATAATACACAATAATCAATTTGAACGGAATGAATAGAGACCCCAATAACCTAAATAATCAAGCGGATGAAGATACACCTTCTAGGAGTCAAAATGATTCAAAATGGGAGTTTTGTCCTCGCTGCGGTAATTCCTTACCTTCGTTGGACCATATTAAATTTTGTATGAATTGTGGATTAGACCTTGAATACATTAAGCAATACGGATCATTACCCATTAGGAAACAGTTAACACCCTTTATAGAAAGAACTATACTAACAGACGAAGAAATAATTACAAACAGAGATAAGAAGCTATGGGGGATTTTTAGCTCAGTTGGATTGCCAATTGGCGCTTTTATTCTTATTTTAATACTCGAATTTGTTGTTCTACTTATAGTGTTGTTGCCTTTTTTATTATCCCCTGCTACAGACCCATCAGATCTATACGATTTAATAGAAAGTCCCTTCATAATAAATGCCTCAACTCTACTTGAATTACTTTTTCTTCTTATACCTGTTTTGTTAGTTGGTAGATATCTAAAAAATTCCCATTTGAATAATAGGATCAAACTTTTAGGTGTCTACAATGATAAAAAAACACCCTATTTCGTGTTGAAAGAAGTCCTTATAGGGCTTGGATTTGCGGTGGTAGGGTATATATTAGTTAACGCAGTTTCGATTTTATCTATTGAAATTTATCAATTTTTCAATCCCGGCTTGGAAGGTTTAGAAGATGCGTACTTTTCTAGCGAGGGAATTCCAATAAATTTAATGGATCTTATTATAATGATGGTTTTAATGATTTTAGTTGTAGGGCCAAGTGAAGAAATAATGTTTCGAGGATTTATGCAAAAAGGATTAGATCGATATTTTGGCACAAAATGGTCTTTAATTTTTGTTGCAATATATTTTACATTTTTTCACGTCTTTTTTTATCTTGTCCTGTCTATAGATTTGTTCTTATTGCTTTTTTTCCCATATATCGTTATTTCTTTGATGTTAGGCGCATTGTATAAATGGCGAAAAGAAAATTTAATCGCGTGTATAATCTGTCATGGAGTCTATAATGCATTAACAATATTAATCGCGTTTTTAATATATTAAAATATACAAAATAAAGAAAACCCATTATAAAATGAGATTGCTTGATGTTTTAAAAAAACATATTCATTTCAAGGATTTGATAATCGGCATAGGATTAGGAAAAAGTAAGCTCCAAAACATCAACATCCTAACGAGTGCTGTGAATTTTACGCTTAAACACAATATATGGATATTCCTATTTGGGACTAAAGGCTCGATAAAAGATGTTAAATCGTCCCAACTCCTCGACATCGATCCCGAATTAAAAGTAAAATTAATTGGGAGCGATGATCCTGAAAAAGAAATGCTTGAATATGCGAAAAAGAAAGAAATTAATGCAATAGTCCGTGGTTCGTTCAAATCTTCAACTTTTCTAAGCAAAATAAAGACTGCTTTTGAATTCGAAAGAATTTATCGCTTGGCACTTTTAGAAACTGCAAAGGGAATACAATTTTTTTATGGACCCGTCGGCATTGATGAGTGCA
>JAHQWX010000488.1 GCA_029856375.1 Promethearchaeia archaeon
CGTCCCATACTCTCAAGTAATCGCTCAAATCACTTTGGTTGGTTCCGAGAAGAAATATTTAACTGCAGTGGTTGTGCCATATCAAGATGCCTTAAAGAAAAAGGCAGAGGAATTAGGTATAGAATACAGTTCATGGGGCGAATTATTACACAATAAAGAAGTTCTGCAGATAATAAAGGAAGATGCTATGAATCGTACAGAGGAAATTGCTGAGTTTTCGAGACCAAAGAGGTTCATCGTAAGTGGGAACGAGTTTTCTGAGAAAGAAGGATATTTGACTCCAACATTAAAGTTTAAGAGGAGGAAACTTGTTGAAGATTTAAAAGAAGCTATTGAAAAAGTTTACGAAATTGACGACGAATTCTATATAATTGAAGATCGCGTTGGTGATTGGCACGATCAATCTGTGCTTTATTAATTCTTTTTTATTATAATTAGTTATCTTTTTTTCAAATAGAAAATTAACTATAAATTATCCAAATTAGAATATTTTTTAAAGAAAAAAATAAGTCGAGGTAAAAAATTTGAGTAAAGTAGCTATTATAGGAGTTGGAATAACTCCTTTTAGAGCAAGGTATTTAGATAAAACCTATTTCGAATTGGCGTACGACGCAACAAAACTGGCACTCGAAGACGCGAATAAAAACGGTGCAAGCATAACGCACAAAGATTTAGAATCTACAGTGTATGGAATTTACAATGAGTTGTTCGAGCGACAATTCATGCCGGACATTTTCACTAACAGCTATTTAGGGATGAACAACAAACCCGGTACGAGAATTGCATCTGGTGGAGCCACTGGTGGTTATACCGTTCGAATGGCATATGCGGAGGTTGCTTCTGGATTATCGGATCTATGTTTATGTTTAGGAGTTGAGAAATGTAACGATTGTTACGATTATCAAACAGGCACTACAACGCCAGAGGTGCTGAACGCGATTGCATATTCAGCAGATATGACCTATGAGTATCCTATGGGAATGATGGCTGCGAGCTCCTATGTTAGTATGGTTAATGCTCATTACGAAGAGTTTGGGAATCCAACAGAAGAACAAATGGCACTTGTAAGCGTTAAAAATCACGGAAACGCAATTAACAACCCAAAGGCGCAGTCTCCGATGAAAATAACCGTAGAAGATGTAATGAATTCACGAATTATTTGTTATCCATTTAAGATGCTTGATTGTTGTTTATACTCGGAAGCGTCAGCTGCCCTTATTTTAGCAAATGAGGAAAAAATTAAAGAATTAAAGGTTGAAAAACCAATTTGGATAACTGGAGTTGCTGCAGCAAACACAGATTGCTTCATTGGGAATCGCGAAAGCATAGGTAGACTCTATTCTAACATCTTCGCCGCGAAAGCCGCATATAAAATGGCTGGACTTGATTACGATAAAATCAAGGAACAAATAGATGTTGCGGAGCTCCACGATGCATTTTCGGGGCAGGAAGTAATATCATACGAAGAATTGGGTTTTGTTCCATTTGGTGAAGGTGGGAAATGGATTGAAAATGGAGGGCCAATGATGGACGGAGAATTACCGTGTTGCCCTTGTGGTGGATTAATTGGCTGTGGTCATGCAGTTGGAGCAACTGGAATTATGTCTACTGGAGAGGCAGCTCTCCAATTAAGAGGAGACGCGGGTAAGCATCAGTTAAAAACAATCGAAAACGGTAGAGCTCTAGCCCATTCAATAGGTGGGCCAGGTGCAGCTTATGCAGCAATTATTGTAATGGAAAACGAGGAGGCGAGAAAATAAAATGGGAGAATTTCAACCGCACATAGTTGATGATGTAATAAAAATCAATTATAAGTATACAATGGGAGGACAATCAAAGTTTTTTATCGAATTGAAAGACAAGAAGAAGTTATTGGGAACGAAATGCAGAAAATGCGGTAAAATCTGGATGCCTCCGAGAATTGGATGTTCAGAGTGCTTTGAATCCTCCGATTGGGTGGAAATGAAACAGACGGGTGTGATTGAAGTAAGCACAATTGTGTGGTATACGACTTCTGCTTTCATAAAAGTTGTTCCGTATGCAGTTGGATTTGTTAGGTTAGACGGTGCGGATACTGCGATGCTTCAAGGAATTTTTTCCGAAAGTTTGATTCCTTCTAAGGTTAAAAAGGGTAAGAGAGTAAGAGCAGTGTTTCTAAAAGAAAGGGAAGGAAAAATGACGGATTTTTTCTTTGTTCCCGAAGATGAATAC
>JAHQWX010000489.1 GCA_029856375.1 Promethearchaeia archaeon
TAGAATCCTTTTCCAGTTTTTCTACCTAAAGTACCTTTTTCAACCATTTCTGAAAGTACCTTCCCTGGTTTGAATTCCGGAGAAAGGGCTTCTTCGTTATACTTCATAACATGGTATAAAGTATCAAGACCAACATAATCTGATAAAACGCACGGTGGCATTGCCGCAAGTTTTCCAATATCAGCATCTATTTGTTCGGGATGATCTGGTAGAATCCCCTTTTCGGCTGCTTGGTCAAAAATCCAACTTAAGTAGATATTAGTCGGAGCGTTAAGTCTATTAACAATAAATCCGGGTCTGTCTTTCAAGACAGGGGCTATATATCGTTTACCTCTAAGAACGGGTAGCTTGTTAGCGACTTCCATTACGGTATTGAATGTCTCGTCAGATGTATCAGCGCCCTTAATAACTTCTATGCAGGCCATCAAAGGAACCGGATTGAAGAAATGCATACCACATACTTGAGCTGGTTTACCACAGTCTTTCCCAATTTCGGTAATACTCATCGTAGATGTGTTTGAAGCGAAAATAACGTGAGAAGGGCCGTTATCCATAACTGTTTTACAGACATCTTTTTTGACATCCATTTTTTCTATAACCGCTTCAATCACCATGTCAGCGTCTTTAACAGCAGTCGCTAGGTCTGTCGATTTTGTCATTTTTGCCAATACATCGGCAGCAGTTACGCCTTCTCCAAGTTTCCCTTTTTCTTCAGATTTTTTGATTCCTCCTTCAATAACTGCAACACCTTTGTCAACAAATTCATCTTTAATATCGACCATTACGACATCGTAGCCAGCCATCAATGCAACTTGACCTATCCCGCTTCCCATCAAACCAGCGCCAAGAACTAAGATTTTTTTTATTTCTGGCATATATTATCACTTTTTTGCGTTAATATTGAATTTTTCATTGAATCTAAGAATAATAAGACAAGTAATTTAGTGATACCATTTTTTTAATCTTTAACATTTTGTTCTCAATTTATAAAGTAAATAATATGCGTTTGAATAACTCTATCTGATACGAAATTGTAAATACTATTTTGCCATAATAGGAATCTTTAAATTTCTAATCCGCTAAAAATAAGTAAAACTAATAGGTTAAAGTTTCGAGGATATTATGATCGAATTCATTAAGCTTTTCATTACTCCTTGCGTTTTTCTCGTTATTTTTTTTTATGATTAATAATTCTCATATATTCCACGGAAGCTATACTTGGAAGTGGAACGCACCATTCTTCTTTCTTGTTCCGCGATTTTATATGCGTTATGAATGGGCTCTAATGAAGGTTGCTCATAAATTACTAGCGGGAAGATTTATGGACTTCTGTAGACGACATGGTGCTTTGAGAATTATTCCGGAAATGATAAAACGACTACTTACTATAGTTGGAAATGGAGAAGTCTATACGCTAGAAGAGTGCGTTCAAATTTATGAAACGCTTTTTCGTGACTTTCCTTATGTGTATGTCGGCGTTCGAATATGTCCTTGCCGCCAAGCAAGGGAAAAATATGATAAAAACGATCTAAATGTAACTGATCTTAATTTCTTTTTCTCAAAAACCCCCGGAAAGAATAAATGGATCAAATTTACTAAATTCATTAGTATAGAAGAGGCTAAAAAATTATTAATCAAAATGGACCAAAGAGGTTTCGTTCATACAATGTTTGGTGGTTGCGCCCATCTCGCTGATGGTTCTGTTATGCTATCTCTTTGTAATTGTAAACGCGGAATATGTATGCCTATGGACTGGGCTTTAGAAAAGGACCAATTTCTTTACCAAAAACCCCATAATCTTGCAGTCATTGACCAAAACAATTGTATTGGCGTTGAAGAGTGTGGAAAATGTCTAAAATATTGCTATTATAATGCTCGAGTAATTGATCTATCCAATGGAAAGATAAAAATAATAGATGAAAATTGCATGGGGTGTGGTTTATGTAGGGCTTCTTGCCCACAAGGGGCAAATATTATGAAATTCCTTTATAAAAGTAAAGTTCTCTTCTATCAGAATTTATTTAAAGATGTTTACGCGAAATAAAAATAAAAAAAAATTAGATAATTTTTAGTATAACTAAAGACTAAACTAATTAATCCAAATTGAATTTTTAATTATCAAAAAATATAATCTAATTTAGAAAAAGGTAAATAATTATGGCTGAAAATTTCGAACATATAAAAATTGAATGGCCT
>JAHQWX010000031.1 GCA_029856375.1 Promethearchaeia archaeon
TATGAAGCCCCTTTTGAAAGTCTTTCTATGCGATTCAGGCTCTTCGTCTAAGGTTACGGCTCTTCTTAGAAAAAATCTCTTTAAATCAGCATTTACCATTTAAAACCATTTTCAATTAATTTAAGAATTAAAATACAAAGATTTGAAGTAGATTAATAATTGCGGCTGCAGCGATTGATGCTAACGCGTAAATTTTTATTCCCTTGCTTATACCAATATCTCCGGTTTTCGCGTTGTAGAAACATCGACCCGTTGCTGCCATGTAAATAAGTCCAACTAAAATGGCTAAAACATACATCATCATACTAAACAGAGCTAACAAGGTCGATGTTTGCAGAACTGACCAGTAGGCGAACATAAACCAAGTAGACCAAATTAAATAGAACGCTGCTGTTAAAAAGAACAAAATACCCCACAAGATCGCTGGTGCTTTCATATATTAAACACAATAAAAATTACTATTTGAATATATTTATTAAATATTATTTACTTTTTTTCAATTTAAGTATGGTTACTGAGTGAGCTGGCAATTTAATCTTTATCTCCTGCTTAAAATTATGTACTCTTCTATCTTTTAATTGGATTTTATCTCTATTATTCTTCGTGTTATAGTCGTTTGTAGATTCGCTGTTTAATTCGATTATTGTCCCTTCATCGTTTGGATTAAATCCATTGATCTTAAGTTTTGCAATCCTGTTTTCTATAAAATGCTTATTAACTAATATAATGGCTAAATTATCGCTTTTATCGCTAACTGTGGCGTTGCACGCTATAAATGGTGTATTTTGAAATTTAGGGATGTGGGCGTACTTTTCTGAATTAAAAACATCACAACTAACTTCGACACCTTCAATAATGTTATTGTAAGAATGGTCTACAAACATTTTTAACGCTAAATATACTGGAGTTAAGACTATTCCGTTAGGATCGGAGTTAAATGTCCCAATACAATTAATGAGTTGCGCCCAGTTTGCAATTGGGCAATGATTTGACATTTTTTGGAAGATCATTAAAATTAAAGCTGTCCATATTCCGTCTAAAAGGTTGTAATTTGTTCGAATAACATCAGTTAACAAGTACCACACCCCCCACTCGTCAAATGCTATTCTCACATGTGTTTCTTTACCAAGAGCTGTGGTTATGTCTTTCCAAGTCTCGGAAATTATATCTTCAAATAATATTGGAGACGCTATTAGTGCGTAATATAATCTGTTGTTATGCGGGTGTTTACTCCTAAGAAATGATGTTCGAAGACCGGGAAGGTATTTATGAATACTTAAATAATCAATCCAATCTTCTCCAAGTTTTTTCAAGAGAGTCTGGTTCCAACCTTCTTTCTGACAACCACACGCTATTAGTTTGATTGATGGATCTTTCTCTCGCATTGCTTTAGCAAATTTCAAATAATTATCTGCATAGTTCTCGGGATATTTTTCATGGCCTTTTTCCCACCACCCATATATCTCGTTTGCAATCCCCCAAAATTTAACATTATAAGGTTTTTTTCTACCATTTTTTACTCTTAGCAAACCATATTCTGTATCCTCAGATCCATTACAGTATTCAACCCAATCTGCCGCTTCCTCAGGCGTCCCAGTACCGTAATTTACATTAAGATAAGGTTCAGCTCTAATCTCTTCACAAAAAGTTAAAAACTCGTCGGTTCCAAAGAAATTTTTTATTTTTGGCCCTAAACCAACAATAACTCGCTTAATTCCTTGGCCCCAAGCTTTGTTTCTTACGATTTTACGATTTATATAAGGACCTATTGCGTCCTTCCAATGATATACATCAGAATAACAGCCACCGAACGCTCTCAATATTGATATTCCCAAATCCTTAGACGCTTGAAGAACATCTTGTCTCATTCCTAAAAGCCTTGGATTGCTATCAACTAACGGGACATTAACGGGTTTATAAGCCCATAATCCATTATTAATACACTGTCCTAAATGTTCAACGAAATTACCATATATCATTTGATTTATTGGTTTTTTCGAAGAATTAACATCAATCTGAATTATAGATTCTTTTTCCATTATTGATCCTATGCATTAAGTTTTAAAATATTAATTGAATGTGCAGGTAATTCAAGGATTAACTTGGGTCCTAGGTTTTCAATCTTCGTTTCGACGGGACGAATTCGATTTCGATCTTTGAGTGTATTGTAATCAAAGGGAGAATCGCTGTTTAATCTAATTAATTGACCTGTTTTAATAGGGCTAAATCCAGTAATCTCTAAATCAATATCTATGCTCTGTTCAAGATGTTTATTAATAATAACGATTGAAAGGGCATTCCCCTCGTCATTAATTGTTACATTACATTCGATAAGGGGGGTGTTTAGCGATTCTCGAATCTGACCATACTTTTTGGATTTAAATGTACCGCAATCTACCACAAGACCTTCAATTAGATTTCTCTGCGAATGTTCAGCTAGCATCTTTAACGCGTGATAAATGGGAGTTAATATTAAACCGTCTGGGTCTGTTTGTATCGCACCAAAAACATTAATGGTTTCTGAAATGTTAGCCATCGGAGATTTCTCCGACAACCTTTGGAATTCCATAAGATTTAAAGCCGCACATAAGCCATCTTGTAAGTTATAATTGGTTTTGATCATGTCCCAAACTTTATACCAAATGCCCCACTCGTCGAAAGCAATTCTCACATGAGTGTCGCTCCCAAATACTGAAATTATATCTTCCCAAGCTTTATTAATCGCTTTTTTTATTCCTAAATGAGCAGACATTAAGGAATAATAGTTCTTTTTCTTATGAGGATGCTTTTTTCCAATAAGAAATTTTATGTTGAATGGTAAAGGCACATAATGATGAATACTCAAATAGTCAACCCACTTTTCCCCTATGCTATTCAAAACAGCTCGATTCCAATTGGATTTCCACCAGCCAACAGCAACTAGCTTAATATTTGGGTCCTTTTTTCTCATTACTTTTGCAAAGGATACATATTTCTTGCCATAAGCTTCAGGATCTTTTTCGTGTCCAATCTCTTGAGGACCCCAAATTTCGTTTGCGATTCCCCAAAATTTGACATTGTACGGTTCTTTTCTTCCATATTTCGCTCTTAATGCGCCAAACTCAGAATTAATTGATCCATTGCAATATTCAACCCATTCGGCTGCTTCCTGTGGTGTACCGGTGGAATAATTAATATTAAGGTAAGGTTCCGCATTAACAGCCTCACACAATGTTAAGAATTCATCTGTCCCAAATTGGTTTTCGATAATTGGACTGATCCTTTTTATTAATTTCATTGGGAAGCGGTTCCATTGTAAATTTTTCACCGTTTTTCGCGAGTCTCTTGATCCAATAGCATCTTTCCAATGATAAACATCGCTATAGCAACCCCCAAATGCCCTTATCACGGTTGGTTTAAGATTTTTCAAAGCTTCTAATACATCTCGTCTTACTCTAATTAGAAATGGATTATCTTCAAGAAGAGGTACATTTACTGGGTCATAAGCCCACAATCCGTTATGAATGCATTCCCCGAGATGTTCGATAAAAGCGCTATAAATCATTGGATCTATTGGTCTTTTTGATGAGTTAGCCTTAACTTTTATTAAACTTTTCATTAACTCCGCCGCAAAAAAATGATTTAAGGTTGCGATTGAACGATTAAATTTAACGCTTTTTTTTTATGAATATTGTATTTATTAGGAAATAAGTAATATTAATATTAACATTAACAATATGTTTTGATTCTAAGGTGTTTAATATTACTCAAACTGAGAATCGTCAACTTTTAGACAAAGAGCTCGGGCTTGAAGGAATGCTAAACGAGACCAAACTATTAAATTTCGCAAGACTCTTGAAAATTCTAATTGATTTGTTTGGAGTTGACGAACCATTTCATAAAATTGGCGATAGGGAAGGTAAAGAAATTGAATTTTTTTTCCCAGCTTTAAATGGCTATATTACACTCGTCTTCGTAAAAAATCGGATGAATTTTGAACCGAGAGTTGGAAAATCTAAAAATCCAGTTTCTAGAATCACAATTAATGTCAAAAAAGACGATATTATTAGGATAGTTAGCGGGATGGTTGTAGGCAAAAATAACTTTCTAGGCGTTTTAAAACTCATTTTTAAGTATTACGTTCCCCGCAAGGTAAAAATAAGCGGTTCTTATCTTTCGGTGATAAAAATGTTTAAGTGTATGGCGATAGGAAAGAATAAAATGTACAAAGCTGAGGGGGCTGTATTAAATTTATGAATTTAGTAAACGATGCGTTTTTAGAAATCGCTAATTCCATCGAAAACAAATACATTAAGTTTTGGCAAGATTCTGATAAAAAAGTTATTGGATATTATTGTACCTATATTCCGGAAGAATTGATTCACGCTGCAGGGATTTTACCCTATCGAGTCCGAGCAACTGGCCACGACACTACGGAGTTAGGAGATATTTTAATGGTGCGATTTACTTGTTCTTTCGTGAGAGCATCTCTAGATTTAGCTTTAAGGGGTGGTTTTGACTTTTTTGATGGTTTTTTAATTTGTAATAGCTGCGATCACAGTCGGAGGATGTACGAGCTTTTTGATATGAAGGTTTTCAACCGAGAAGGTTTTAATAAAAAAGTACCACGATTTTACATTTCCGTACCACACATAATTTCAGAAGAAGGTTTTGGATGGTTTAAACAAGAAGTAGAAGAGTTAAAAGAAGAACTCGAAAATGCATACGGTGTGAAAATAACTGACTCAAACCTAAAAAATTCCATTAGTGTTTACAACGAGAATCGCAAATTATTAAGAGAAATTCATAAAATTCGCATCTTAGACAATCCTAAGTTAACTGGAGCAGATGCTTTACAGATATCCGTTGCAAATACATCTGTTCCTAAAGAAGTTGCTAATCAAGAACTGAAAAAAATATTAACCAAATTAAAAGCAAGTGAAGGGATAAAAAATCACAAAAAGCGAATTATGGTCGTAGGAAGCCTTATAGACGATTTGAATTTTATTAATTTGATTGAAAACACTGGTGGGTTAGTTGTTTCAGATTTTCTTTGTTTTGGAACTAGAAATTTTGTTGATGATGTAGAAACGAATGGAAATCCTTTAGAAAAAATTACTAAACGTACATATTTCCGAATGTCGTGTCCAAGAATGATGGATGATCACGAAAATCGGTTGAAATTCTTAAAAAAAGAGATAGATTCAGCAAAGATTGATGGGGTAATACTTCAGCGAATCAATAATTGCGACCTTCATGGTTGTGATAATATGTTATTTGAGCACGATTTAAAAGATTTAGAAATACCCGCTATGAACATTGATAGAGAATATGTACAGGCAGATTTGAATAGATTACAAACGAGAATAGAAGCATTTTTAGAGATGATTTAATAGGAGGGTAATAATAATGACAAGTAAAACAAATGGAAGTAGAGTAATCCCTTACAATATGTTGGCTGAATGTGTTTCAACTACTTACGAATTAGTTCAGAGAATTGTACCAGAACCCGAAATGAATGTTTTAAGAACTGGACTTAAATATTTAGAACCTACTTTAATAGATTGCATTCAAAAAGCAGACGAGGGTTTACCAATAATTGGGCATCACTTTGCTTTTCCCGCAGAATATTTGTATGCATTTGATTGCGTACCTATTTGCATTGAAGCAACATCATATTTGTTGGCGGCGCTGTTACCTGATGGTTCAGAAAAATATTACGACTTAATCACCCATTGGGGTCATCCATATCACACCTGCAGCTCCCAAAAAGGTGTTATGGGCATGGTTCTTGACGACCTATTTCAATTCGATGTAATAACCACACCAACTGCGCCATGCGACAATACATATGCCTCATATCCCTTTTTTGAGTACGAAGGTATCCCACTAGTTCTTACTGACATGCCCTTTTTAAAAGAGGAAAAAAGCTATGAGTATTTTGCCGAACAAATTGAAATGGGTTTAGATGAAATTGGTAAAATAATAGGTCAGGAACCAAATTACGAGAAGCTTAAAAAATGTTTACAGATAGAAAATGAAACACTGAAAATTGAATTAGAGTTGTACGAGTTGAGAAAAGCTGTACCTTGTCCAGTTGAGAGTATGATGAGTCCAATGTCCGCTGCGGCTCAAGTGTTTATGGCAGGTCGACAGGAAAAATTAGATTTCTATAAAGAAATTTATGAAGTTGTAAAAAGAAATTATAAGCGTAAAGAAACTCCGTTAGAAGAAGAGCGAATTCGATCTGTCTGGCCTTACATGGTTGTTTTTTTCGATCTGGCTTTATGCGAATGGGTAGATAGAGAGCTAGGAATGTCGATTTTATTGGATATATTCAGTTATAATTTTTACAACGAGATTGATACAAGCTCAAAAGATAAAATGCTTTATGGAATGGCTAAAAAAGCAATGGATTTTCCAATGATCAAACAATCCATTGAGTTTTACGAAGACTTTCTTTCATATTTTGTTGAAATGACAAGAGACTATAAAGCTGATTGTGCAATCTTTACATCTCATTTAGGTTGTAAGCAATTTGGTTCTATACCACAGATTCTTAGAGAAGCGTTAAGAGACGAGTTGGGTATACCTATGTTAATCGTTGATATTGATGTTGGCGACAAGCGATTTGCCTCTATAAAGACTGTAAAAGATAAAATAAGAATGTTTACCAATACTCTTTTATAATCAAATTTTTTGTTATTCTTTTCAATCAATTAAAATTCTATTATTAGAGTTCATAATCAGACTTTTCAAAATCCTTAAAAAGTGCTTTATTAATCGCCTCACCCTCATTTTTTATAAACAAATCTAATTGATCCTCTGATAAATCGGGGATACTTATACCAAATTTCATTTTTGAAATTGGATGTCTCCGTCGCATACGATCGTAATTTTTCAAGGTTTCTTGAGAAAAATCAGAAGCGTTGGCAGCATATACTGCCGTATCGGCTGCCATTAAACCCGAGATTGCCGCAGGAACGATTCCATGATATCCAACTGCATCTCCACATAACATCAATCCTGTCATAACTCCGGTTTTTAAAGATTCACCAAGTAATATTCCATATAATCCCGCTCTTATCCCGAATTCTTGAGCGTTCTCGAGTCTTTTTTTAAATATTGGATGATTCTTTTTTACATTTAAATAATCTTGAAATGTACCAAATCCAATCATTCCATGCCCTTTTTCCAAGTGAGATACAAATGCATTCCCGAGATTTTTGTCAAATATCGTTCCGAAAAAGATTTCAATAACGCCAGGCTCTACTTCTTTCATATTTAAAAGTTCTACTTGGATTCCAGGAAAAAATTCCCTACCTTTTTTCTTGTCATACTTTAATATTCCTGATTTTTTTGCAATTCCCATAGGAATAGATCTCGTTCCATCACATCCTAATAAAAGATCAGAATAAATTTTATATTGTTTTCCCCCCTTATTAATGATAACTCCGTTAATTTTATCGTTTTCCTTGATTACATCAATTACTTTTGTCCTAATACTTAAGTGAGAACCTGCCTGAATAGCTTTTTTTGCGAGAAATTGATCAAAATTTACTCGATCTACGAAATACCCTCCATTAAATTTTATCTCAAACGCTAATTCCCCACTAGGCGTCCATACGCGCCATCGATCAACCGGTGTAATTATATTTTCTCTTCCAAATTCGTTAATAAGTTTCTCGGTAAAAGGACAACCGCTTATCCATCCAGCGCAATGAACAGGAAGGCCGATTGTCTTGTGTTCCTCGATTAATAAAACATTTAATCCCTTTTCTGCGATTCTTCTCGCACTAAGCGAACCAGATGGTCCAGCTCCTACAATAATAACATCAAATCTTTCTCTCTCCATTGGATTCACTACTCCATTTATAATCTCATTTTATTCCTCTACTTGTTTCTTATTTAAATATTTATTTTTCGGACTCAACTCAGTTTTGTAAGCCAGCATCTTTAAAATTAGAAAAGTTTAAAGATTTCCATTAGTTAATATTTTCTAATTAAATAGTAGAAGTGTTGCCAAATTGAACTTCGAGCTAACTGAACAACAAAAAGTCGTCCGAACAAGCGTTCGGAAGTTTGCAGAGGAAGTCTTAGGACCCAATGCCCCTATTGTCGATAAAGAGGCGAAATTTAGCTGGGAAACTAAAAAAGAATTGGAAAAAATAAACGCGTGGGGTATTTCTATCCCAGAAAAATACGGTGGGTCGGGATTAGATTCTATTTGTAATTCAATTGTTATTGAAGAACTTGCCAGAGTGTGTGCGTCAACTGCTTTGACAGTTACCGTACATAATTCCGTTGCGGCTTATCCAATATACAAGTTTGGAACTGAATATCAAAAAGAAAAGTTTTTGGTTGAATTAGCAACTGGTAAAAAGTTGGGTGCCTTTTCTTTATCCGAAGCAAATGCGGGCTCTGATGTATCCGCAACTGAAACGATTGCGACCCAAGATGGAGATGAATTCGTCGTGAACGGTTCAAAAATCTATGTTACTAACGGGGGCGTTGCTGATATTTCGCTCGTTGGCGCTAAGTATGTTTCAGAAAACAACGACAAGGGCTTTGCAATCTTAATTATGGAAAAAGATATGCTTGGTTATGAAATTGGAGAACCCGAAGATAAAATGGGGATGAGGGGATCGAGTACGACAGCGTTATACTTTGATGGCGTCAGAGTACCTAAAGAAAACATATTAGGTTCGTTGAGAGAAGGATTTAAAGTAGCTATGCATTCATTAGATGCGGGTAGAATCGGAATTGCGGCTCAAGCGCTTGGTATTGCGCAAGCCGCGTTTGAGATGTCAGCAGATTATTCGCTTCATCGAGTTCAATTTGGAAGACCGATATCGAAATTTCAAGGTGTTTCTTTTAAGATAGCCGAGATAGCTACTAAAATTGAAAATGCACGGTTTTTAACATATCGAGCGGCTTGGTTGAGAGATCAAGGCAAATCATTTACAAAGGAAGCTGCAATGTGTAAATATTACGCGAGTATGATAGGAAGAGAAGTCTGTCAAGAAGCATTACAGATATACGGTGGATATGGGTATTCAAAAGATCTACCTCTCGAACGATTCTATCGAGATGTGAAAATTACAGAAATTTACGAGGGCACGAATGAAATAATGAAGGCGATCATTTCTCGACAAGTGCTTCAAAATTTATAATACGACTAATTAAGATTTGAGGATTCCATATTGAAAATAATTATATTGATAAAGCAAGTCCCTGCTGTTCATGAGATCAGGATCAACAGAACATTAGGCACCGTACAACGAGAAGGTTTTGATGCCATGATCAATCCCGATGATGAACACGCATTAGAATTAGGTTTATCTTTAAAAGAAAAATTCGGTGGTGAAGTATACGCCGTTTCAATGGGACCTCCGCAAGCAGAAGGAGCTTTAAGAGAATGCTTAGCTATGGGGGTAGATTATGCCGTATTACTCTCACACCATAGATTTGCGATGTCAGACACCTTGCAGACGACCTTTGTACTAGAAAGAGCGATTCGAAAACTTGAGCCTTTTGATATAGTAATTACAGGATCAAAAACTTTAGATTCTGGGACGGGTCATATTCCTGTGCAACTGTCAGAAGCGTTGGCCATACCTTTAATTAGCCAGATTTATAAAATGGAAATTAAAAATGGATTTTTTATTGGGGAAAGGACTTATGGACACGAGTATCAATCAATAAAAGTGAAATTACCGATCATTATAAGAGTAGATCGTGGTTTTAACGAGGTTAGATTCATTCCGCTATTGGGAATTAAGCAGGCTTTTGAAAAAAAGATAGAAATCTGGAATTTTGACACATTTGAGTGTCCTGACGAAATTGATGGGTGCGAAAAATCGCCAACAAAGTTGTTAGAAGTTATTGACGAGAAGATAATACGGAAAAATGTAGAAATAATAGGTACAAACGACGAGAAAGCCCAAAAAATCCTCGATTTCATAAAGAAAGTGCATATTCAAAAAATAAAAAGTCCTTTAGATTTGGAGTAGTGATCGACGCTGAGCACAACTACAGAAATTTCAGAATATAAAGGCGTATGGATTTTTGCCGAAATAAAAGATCACATCGAAGTAGATTCTTGCGCTCTCGAGTTATTATCAAAAGGAAGAGAACTTGCTAATGAATTAGGAGAAGAATTATTTGCGATTGTCTTAGCACTAGATGCCGAACAATACCTCGAAGAGATTGAAAAATTCGGGCCAGATAAAATCATCTACCTAAGCCATGTAGAATTAAAACACTATCACGATCAAATATTTCCCGATATAATTGAAGAATTAATCAACGAATACAAACCTTCAATAATGCTTTTTCCCGGAACGGAATCTGGATACAATTTATCTGCGCGGTTAGCTTATCGTTGTAAAACAGGTCTAGTAAACGATGTAGTTGATTTAGGAATTTCGAATTCGAAACCCAACAAAAATTTATTAGTAACGAGCAAACCTTGGTCAGGTGGTAATGTAATTTCCCGGGTTATCTGCTCAAACACAAGACCTCAAATGGCGTCAATATCTGCCGGAAGATTCGAATTAAAAACGTTAGATAAGCCAAAAAAAGTCGAGAGAGTAAAAATAGAATATTTTTACGATAGTTCGAAATTAAAAGTGGAAATTGTAGGTAATCCAATACGCAGGGATAAACCAAAAACTCCTCTGACAGATGCAAAAATTATATTTGGTGTGGGCTACGGCGTTG
>JAHQWX010000490.1 GCA_029856375.1 Promethearchaeia archaeon
TGATGTTCAAAATAACGATAGATACACAGAATCGACAGAATACCTCGATAGTCTTCTATTATATTATAAAGAGGTACGAGAATATATTCCCGTTATGATTCTCTTACATAAATTCGATCCAAAACTTAAAGAAGATCGAGACCTAAATAAAAGAGTTCTGCTGTTAAAACAATCTCTGCTAAAATATAAGGAATTCCAAATTTATTTCTTTGAAACGTCAATTTTTGATATAAAAGCCATTATGGACGCGTTTTCGACAGGATTATCGTTTCTATATGAAAACATAGAAATGCTGTACAATTACTTCGAAGATGTCTCCAAAAATTTTAACTTAGTGTTCATATCTCTATTAGATTCAGCAGGTATAACAATTGGAGAATATTATACAGCGTTAAGATTAATTGATAAACTAAAGATATATAATCTTTATCTCGAGGTTCTGAAAAAAGTACAATCAGAAAATAAAGAATTGTACGAATTTTCTGATAAATTTACTAACGGTAAGCGATTTTCAGGAGTTATAGAAGTTTTAAATTTAAGTGGATTTGATTTTTACTTGTTATTGATTATTGAAGAGCAAGAGGATTTAGAAAAAACTATTGGCGCCCTCGATATGATAGAGGCCGAAAAATCAAGAATGGAAACGATAATATCCCAAATTATATCCTAAACTCGTTTTATTTCAATTCCTTATTTTTCATAAATTTTTCTAGTTCTTTTTTGTTAGGACTTTTTCCACTATTCAATCTATAAGCGGCAGCGTAGGTACTAAATTCTCCACATTCTTTTAAAATATTTAATAAATTTTCGCGATTCTTCTGTTGGTATAATGTAAAAAGCTTATTTTTATCCTCAACTATTGAATATAGTTTCGCTAAAAACGCCGCTGCAAATGTATCTCCTGCACCAGTTTGATCCAATACTTTAACTGGAACTATTGGAATATCCAAACTTATATCGTTATCTGCCCTTATGAAAGAACCTTTTCGGCCAAAAGTATAAATTCTAATGTAGGAGTGATTATGTAGATCTTTGTCAATTTCCGTAATCATTTCTTTAATTGCTTGAATATCGTTTGAATCTTTAATTTCTTTCTTAAAAATTTCTAAAAGATCTTTTAAATTGGAAAATAAGATGTCCATTTTGAACTTAGATAAATCCTTTAACTCTGAATATAATTTTACTTTTTGCAATTCTATAGAAAAGGCACTAATTATTTCGATTTTTTCGACCAAATGGACAATTTTTCTAAATTTTTCAGCAATTGGTGTAAAAAAGATTATTTTTACTCCTTGAAAAACTTCATTTGAAATGGTAATATTGTCAAAATTCATTTCTCGCTTGAAATTCGGTGCGACTAATATTTTAGTAATTGGTGGATCATCTATTATGGTACTAATTGGCGTTGGTTTATCTAACAGATATATTGAACTTACATCAATACCTAAATCTTGTAATTCCGATACCATCCAACTAGCGTTTGATCCAATAACTGTGAGTAGTTTTACGGGAATACCCAAATTAACTAGCAATTCCGCTGAGTTATTACCGTTACCTCCTCTTTTTATGAATGAAGAGCTTTCGATTTTTTTGTGATAATCTAAAATAGTTTCCTGTAAGATATTTTTTAAATCGTCTTTTGATTGAAAATCGCTGTTTTGGGAAAAATCCATTAATTTCTTTGAAGAATTTTCGATTAAGTCACTAAAAAAAGAGTTCTTATAGTATAAATCTATATGGCATTCCCCTACAATTAAGACTTTATTTCCGCCATTCATAATAATCAGAAATTCTTTTACATAAAATCATAGAAAACGCAGCTGGAGGGATTTGAACCCCCGAGCGCTTACGCGCACTGGCTCTCGAGGCCAGCGTCTTACCACTAGGCTACAGCTGCACTTACACAAAGTTATTTATAATTTAAATTTTTTATTACTCATTAGCCAATATTATTTTAATTACTCAAAGTTTTGGGGTTGACTTATGTCCAAGAACTTCCCTCTTTACTCGCAATTACCCAACGCGTGTGGCTTAGCTACATTCTTGATGTTCGTCAATCCAGATAAAAACATTAAAGTAAAAAACTTTTTAGGCTATTTCTATCCTAAGGTTAAAGATTTTTATGCCATCGACCAGGAGAAAAAAGAATTCCAATGGGCTTATGTGCTCGATTATATATTGTTAAAATCAAT
>JAHQWX010000491.1 GCA_029856375.1 Promethearchaeia archaeon
GAGAATGAAAAAACCCGTCGTTATTAAACCAGATGATGGTGTTGGTTCAGAGTTAATCTACTTTATTAACGACGATAATGATTTTCAACATTTTTTAAATATTATAAAGGAAAACAACGAAATGTTTCAAAATCGCAATTTCTTAATGCAACAATATATACCCGGCCGAGATGCAAGCGTTTCTTTCGTTGGTACTGAGTCAGAACCTATACCAATATGCACTAATGCACAATTTATGTCATTATCGGGGATCACTGAACCAACGCAATATCTTGGAGGATATTCCCCAATTAAAGAAATTCCCAACTCTCATTACAAGAAATTGGTTAAAGCACTTGAACAATTTAAAACTAAGGGGTATTTTGGAGTAGACATCCTTTTAATGTCGGCAAATTTTTATGCTTGTATCGAAATCAACCCAAGACTAACTACATCTTATTTAGGTATTAGAAATGTTTTTGAACAAAACTTATTTGAGTTTATATGCAATTTAAAAAGGGGAGAGACCGACCATTTCAGCGAAAAAACGACAGGGTTTTCCCACTTTAAGAGAATAGACTTCTCAATTGACGAACAGGAAGCTTCTCCGAATTCTTTAAATAGTGAAGAAATTGATTTCATGCTCTCAAATAAAATTCTCGAACTTATTACACCTCCATTCTCGTTAGATGGCACTAATTATTCGTGCTTCGTTGCAACCAAAGAGAAAACGATGAACGATTCAGAGAAAAGATTAAAAGAAATTGAAGAGTATTATTCTAAAAACCTAACATGAACGAATTTTCCCATCTTCAAGAAGCTAGTAATTCGCATTAACTTCTTTGTTTTCTTCTCAAATTGTGGAATTTTTGGTGTTCTTTTCCAATAAGCGTATGTATCAACTAACTCGATCTTTTTTGACCATCGAGCGAACAATTTCTTTGGATTACCGATGTGGAATCTCCACATTACTTCTTCGTGGCCCGCTTTTTGTAATCCCCTGTTCGCAATTTTACATCCTAACTTCGAAGAACCGTCAAATATTAATTCACCGCCCGAAAAGCGTTCTGCCATGTCTTTAAAAAGCAATTTTACCTTCTCTTCTTCAAAATACATAAAAAGTCCACCAGCTAAAAAGAAAATACCCTTATCTCGCGAGAATTTGACATTTTCAAACCAGCTATAATCAAACACGGATTTGGATATGCATTTTTGGCGATCAGTCTCAGGAATGAATTTGGTTCGAATCTCAATTGCATCTGGTAGATCTAAATTGTAGAATAAAATTTTTCCGTTATCTATTCGCGAGAAGGTCGTATCTAAACCCGCTCCGAGATTAACGACTATAGTTTGAGGATTATTTTCCATGTACCTCAAGAGAGCGTCATCGAAGTTATTAGCTCTCGCACAAAATGTTAACGAGTAGTACTCCTTGATTCCTTTGTTGGTATAAAAACTCTCAACCTTTGAGAAATCGTAATCCAAGTTTTTAACAATCTCTTCGGCTTTAGGATCGTGAAAATATTTTGGATAAATTTTACTGATATTTCCGCGTCCCCAAAGAGGCATATACATGGTCTCTTCGACCGTATCTCCTGATAAAACCCAATCATCTGAAATTTTTACCACACCCCGGGAACCAGTCGTTTCTTTACTTTTTTAGTATATTCTACATAGCCTTCTAACTCTTTTTGGAGCAAATTATCCTCTAAAGAGGTTCGGGTCACTACTAAGACAACGATAATTCCTGAAGGTATGAAAGCCACAATAGATCCGAGAAGGAATGGAATCGAAATGACAGATGAAATCATACCCACATAGCCTGGGTGGCGCAAAATACTATAAGGACCAGTTGTACATACTTTATGCCCTCTATCCTTAGCTATTCTAACTGTCCCCTCAAAAAATTGGTTTTCAATCATAGCCCACTCGGTGATAATAAGACCAAGCCAGTAAGGGACAAATCCAATAAACAAAAATTCGATTCCTAGATATGTCCACAAGAACCTTCCAATATCCAAGCCAGCAACTATTGGCGTAACAAACGAAAGCGTAAAAAGGAATAATACTAACCAAATTCTATCCCATTTTTTAGTTCCAGTTTGCACTTCTCCTCTACGATTTGCTAACTCGGGAATAACCTTCCATAAAATTATACCCTCGATTATAATGGCATCAAGAGAATTGATGAAATAAACCCACGCACGAGG
>JAHQWX010000032.1 GCA_029856375.1 Promethearchaeia archaeon
TAAAGACTTCTTGCTACAAGGTCCGGCATTATCGCTTATGGGAATCCCAACGACTTCGAATCCAGGCGAAATGGCTCCAGTGGACGAATTATTAACCTCGCTAACGGATATGATTATAATTCCAGATATTTCGGGAATTGATATTCAAGAATCGTGGGGTGAGGGCGCTAATTTAAGCGTTAGCTTACCACTCGGAATTAACAACACATTATTCGATATTTATGTGGGTTTAGATGGACTCGTGGTTGGAATTGGATCAGAGATAGACAGCGTACCAAGAAATTTCTTAGAATTGAAAGTTAGCGGACCAGGTTCTGGGGCACTTTATATTCCAGGAGCAGGGACCGAGTTCTACATGAATTTGGATGTAACGATTTTCAAGGACGAAGATCACATTCCGCATGTGCAGAAATTCATTCGAGAACTCATTGAAGATTTCTCCTTTGATATTATACTTTCCGTCAACTTCACGAACCTTCTGTTGATGAAAGAAAACTACACTTTCGGTGCGTTTGGAGTAGCTTTACCACTTGAATTGAGTTTAGGAGATATGGTTCCCGATTTGCTCGGAGGACTGGTGCCTATGATTTCCGACATGGTGGCAGGTGGATTAGTCGGAGGAGGAGAAGAAGAAGCAGAAAGTTCTTCTTTATCGAATAATCCTCTCTCGCCGGCATCAATCATGGATATGGGTCTCCCCACCGAAGCTCTCGCACAATTACTTAAAATTGCACCCAATATAGTGCCATATTCGTCTCAATTTCTCAACGATCTCGGATTAGATGGATTGATTAACGACCTGCTTAACACGATAATGAACGATTTAGTCGGAGGTGCTATAGGTATTCAAATGGGTTTATCGGGTATCGGTTTTGGTCTCGAAGAAGCATCAGATAAGATAAGTTTTATTATAGACATCTACGATTTAACAGTTGACACACCAATTACTCTTGGAGTAGGTTATACTGATGTAAGCATGCAAGGTAAAAACGCAAACGGAGAATGGGAAAAAATGGTTGCGATACAAATCGAAAACTATTTTGAAATAAGAAAAAATGTCCCAGTCTCTTTCCAACTCAAGCTAGTAATACATTATAACGATGCGCTATGTTTGTTCGTCAAAGAATTCCTTGAAAACGGGTCAATGTCGCTTAAAACTGAAGGAGTCTTAACTCTTAATCTATCTGGAATTTATCTAGAAAACATGAACCTTGAACTCGCTTTAGAAGATGTTGATACTGGAATAAACGTAAGCGAAATGCTTGAAGGTTTAATAGGTGGTTTAGCCGATATGGAATTGTTTGACGCTGACGAAAAAGGTAAACCTCCCTCAATTATGGAAACCTTTTTGTGGGACGGAGTCCTAGACCAAATTCCATTTATCGCTCAGGGAATCGATTTTGATAGTTTGCTCACTATAGGCGAAATAAGCATCATAGACCTTTCAGAATCGGGTTGGCCACATGTAGATCAAGGCAATGTATCAATTGTGCTAGGATTAAAATTGACCAATTGGTTAATGGGCATCAATTTGAAAAAGGTTGAATTTAATCTTTTCGAGAACACAACTGATAAAGCAGGAACGGCTTTAGGGAAAATTGATATCGTTCCGGGAAGTGGTAACCTTGCTCATGGCTCTGAAACCCAACTTCAGTTGAGAATAACCTTATACAAATCAGTAAGGTTGCAGAATTTTCTGCAGAATGCGGTAAATACCCTCTCGGGTAGCGGTTTCATAGATGGAGAACTTACTCTTGGGATATTTGGGTGTGAATTCGGACCAATTTATGTACCGCCAGTGAATCTATCGATACTTTCATTGGATTTGATAACGGGTCTTTTAGCTTCAACGATACCAATCGCAGCACCGTTCCAAGCATTCAATCCCTACACAGCTCAAGATATTGACTTTAACTCAATCTTCGAACATGTTGCACAGTTTGCGCTTGGACAAATAAGTGCATCGGTTATAGATAATAATGTCGGGCCACTGAACTACACACATCCCACCTTAGGCGTCAATGTAGGATTGTTCCTCCAACCGAAGATAAACATTACAGTTGAAGATGTAAACCTTGAAATATACGATAAGAAGATATACGACGAATTGTATGCTGCGGGATTTGCTATAGAAGATATTTCTCGAGAAACGAAAGTAGCTGGCATTAAAATCGAGCCAACTCCTTGCTACTTCAACACCACTAATGGTACAGATCCCACTACGCTTGATCTCCACAAGCCATATCTTATTAACGGTTCTGAACACGACTACGATAACGAAGTTTACGATGTTGATGTAATATACGATAAGGGCGATACAAGGCTGGCTGGCAGAACCCCCGTCCCTGACGAATCACTATTAAACAATTCCTATTACTTACCGCTAAATCTATCTGGGTTGAGAGAGATGAATTTAGTGCTAGAAGTGTACAATAAATCGCACGGAACCTGGGAGACTCGATACAATAGGAAGTTCTGGAAAGCGCTCGGCGGACCATACTTCCCAGTGCAAGTATATGGAAAAGAATATGGCGGTTATCCCGAACATAGAGTGGTTTATCACAAGTATTTTTCCCCAACTGTAAATATTATAAACGGATTATTAGGTTTAACTTCGGCGATTAGTGGAGATCTGGATCTAGGTGCCATTTTTGATAGCCTAGCGATTGGAGGAGGTTTAAAAGTAAATCTGTTTTCGATGAACCTTACTATTGATTTGAATAATCCAGTATTTGGCGAAATGATGGGAGGCGTTGTCGGGTTGTTAATGGACACTACACAGTTCTATTTAAAGGAAGGCATTAGATCTGCGACTAATCCGTTTTCTAGCTCTGATCCATTATCTTCAGCTGATAAATATAAAACACACTTGAGAAATTCGCAATTCGACGATATTGAGGAAATACTTGGTGGTGATATTTTTGACTTAATAAATGTAGATCTATTTGACTTTATCGCTGGATTTGGTATTGGCACGCTCGCTGCAAGAAATGATCACGCGTATGTACCAAACCACGATCACGATGGCAAGTATGTGGATTATGGTTGGGAATATGAGGTGGATCCAGAAGATATTCCAAATTATCAAGGTGGCTTGCAAGATCCTTATTTCAAAGGCATCAACGGATGGAACAAAAAAGAGAAATTTCTTAAGGAGGACAATTACAATTGGTTCAAAACGGTTGTCAATAATTGGATGGAGGAACAAGACTTATATTACCTTTCAAATCCATACTTTGAAACGCATTACACTAACGCCTCTGGTTATATGAGGGGTCCTCCAATAGAAGATCCAGCAGATTGGCCGATGATATGGACAGGACAGAATCGAGTCAATACAATGGTCCTCGCTGCGTATATAGGAATTTTATCGCATATTCCTTTAGGCGTGTTATCTGGACGAATTAGCTTATGGATCGCAGATCCAGTTAATCCATGTGAGTTTTTCCCAATTGGATACGGATTTATTAATAATAGTGTCAGTGTTCCCGACTTTTCAACGTTAGTCACTCATTATAACCACGCATACAACGAAAATGCAAACGATATTCAATCTGTCCAGTGGTATCACACAGGAACTGTCCCAAACTTCTCAGAAATAACCCCCGATGAAGTTGGTTTCAATGAATGGCAAGGAATGGTAACAGCATTTGCAGGAGGATATGTCAATACGACCGAATACCCACATCCAACTTTAAACGAATATGGGCGTCCAGATCCCAATGGTCCAATAATCGAGCTAGATGTTAGATTATTTGACTCAACTCCAGTAACTGGGCTATTCTCGTCGCTGATTGGCGCGTTAGCCGGCGGTTTAGAATTAGACTTTGAATCGCTTCCGATTTACATTCAAATTGCTGGTAGCATTAACGCTTCTGTACTCGGATATGAATTATATAACATTGAATTAGAATTGCCCTTTGGCGATGCTGAAGCAGCATCTGTAACCTGTCGTGATTATCAAGCACAACACGGTGAAGGGGAGACTCCGTGGGGACTTCCCGGCGAAGAGGGATATATAGAAGACACATATGAGAAGCCAGACGATTGGCCACATAAGTTTTTACTTGGTGGAGGCTTATTTGGTATGTTGGGAGGTCTTATGGATTCTATATTGGGAGCTCTTGATCCATTATTTGATGCAATTTTGGAACAGCTCATGGGTGTGCTCTCTCTTGATTTATTTGGGGACCTTCTTGATGATGGACACGCATATATTGGTGCTCCTATTACCGTTCCGCTTCAAGCTCCACTGTGGCTCGACTACATAGCTTTAGAGATTAACTTCGCTGCGAGCACGGGATGGGATCCCTTTGATCCCGACAACTTGTTCGTACCATTACTACCTGTTGTAGGTCACGATTATTCTCCCATAATGGACTATCCCAGCTTAGATAGAAGTAATCCTTGGAACCTCAGCACAAATCCGTTCGAAGATTTCAAACTTCCAATAAATGCAACGCTTGCAGCAAATTTGTACCTTGATTTCGAATCCATTTGGCCACTCATTTGGGATATTATAGTACCGTGGCTTCTTACTCCTTTGCTTCCTAATGTACCAGATTTGAATGTTTGGATTCGCTTCGATAAGCTAGTGCTCGGTATAATGTTTCCGGCAGAGTTTGACAATCATTTCGAAATTGCGCTAGCACCTATATTAGGAGATGGCGGTGGTCTATATACTAACTTCAGTCTCGACTTTCTTGGGGGAATTTAAATTTAAATAATTTTTTCTTTTTTTTTCTTTTTTTTCTTGATGGCGATTAGATCATGTTATCTACAAGTGAGTATTTTTAATTATAATTTTCTCATATTAATTATGTAATTGTCGTTTCGTATAAAAGCGTTAAAAAATCAATCTCAAAGGGGATTCTTGAATTTGGAAGCTGCGAAAATTATCAAATCAATAGAAAAGGAAGATTACCGCGTTTTAAGAGCGATTGAAAGAGGTATGCGACGGTCGGACACAGTAAAAATAAAAGATATTTGTTTTTATTCTGGACTAAAAATGGAGGAAGTACATTTCAGATTGAATAAAGTTCATAGAAGCGACTTGATTATGCGTGATTCAGTTGGGGAAATTAGTTATAAATTAAATTCAAAGGGATACGATTTACTTGCCCTTCACAGTTTAGTCGGAAACGGAACAATATCGCAGCTAGGAATGGAAATAGGGAAGGGAAAAGAATCCGATGTGTATAAATGTTTAAACGACGATAGCGAAGTTCTAACCTTGAAAATTTTTAGAATTGGTAGAACGAGTTTCAGAAAAATAAAACAATTGAGAAGCTTCATCGGTGAACGACGACATTTTTCTTGGTTATATGTTAATCATCTCGCTGCTAAGCGAGAATTCCAAGCCTTGGAGAAAATTGCACCGCTTAATTTAAATATCCCGAAACCAATAGGTCTAAACCGTCATATGATTGTAATGGAATATGTAGAAGGAAAGGAACTAAATTTCTTAATTGATATCGAAGACCCCGAGTTTATATTTAACGACATTATGGAACAGGTAAAAATCATTTACAACCAAGCTGGAATCATTCATGGAGACCTTGGTGAATTTAATGTTTTAATAAATGAGGATGGTGATATCCTAATCATAGATTGGCCGCAATGGATCCCTAAATCCCATCCGAATAAATTATCAATTTTAAAAAGAGATATTGAAAATATTTGCGTGTTCTTTCAAAAAAGATTTAATATTGAAAGCGATTCAGAAGAAATTCTTAAAAATATTACCTCGTAAATTCTAAAAACTGTTTTTATCTTCCTTTAGTTTCCTAAAAAAAATCCAATCCTCGCATTCGTCTTCCTGAATGATATTTAAATTTTTTATATACTTGTTTAATAATTCGTGTAATTTGGATAAAACCAAATTTTTTTTTAAAATACTAATCGCTACTAATCCTTTTTTTTTTAAGACTCTCTGTATTTCTTCAACCCCCTTCTCAATAGTTGGAATGTTTTGAAGCGATGTGATTGAAATAACGCCATTAAAAATATTTGTTCTGAAAGGAAGATTTTCAATATCCCCTAATATTAAGTAATCGATGAGATGCTTATCTTTTCCAATCTTTAACATTTCTCGCGACATATCCACGCATATTATCCTAATACCCTCATAATTTCCTTGCGATTTTAAAAATTCGAAAAAAAGATTTGTACCTGAGCCCGCATCAAGATAAATTCCTTTTATTAAGCTAATTTTTTTAAAAATTAGTTGAAATTTGTAATTCTGAATGTCTCTATATCTGCGGTCGTAAAATTCCGCAAAAGAGTTGTAATCTTGAATGACTTTTCTCTTTTTCTCCAATTTTAACTCTGGTCCTAGTTTAAAAAATAAAAAAAAAACTTCTAACTTAATATAAATTAAAATAAGGTTTTAATTTAAGAATAAATAATAATATCTATCGTTTAGTATTAATTCAAGTAAAAAAACCGGGATTAGGATTGGTCGATAATATGGAAAGAGTCCCACTAAAAATCTTAGAAAAGGCGCAAGATTCGATAATTATATTAAGATTAAAAGACGGAACTGAGTACAAAGGAAGGTTGAAAGAAATCGATTCCTACATGAATATGATAATTGAAGACGCAACCGAATTCATGGACGGCGCAGCTGTAGCGAAATATAGCGAGATCTTTATCAGAGGAAATAACCTCCTATTCATTAAACCAGACGCTTCTGAGATTTTTTAAGATATATTAAATCCTTATGAATCATAAATACTAAAATAATTCAGATATTGTTTAGAATTTCTAAACCTTTTTGAAATTGATATGAGTACTCCGTCTGAAATAACTTCGTCTAAAACTCTAGTAGGATACGGAACTTTCATCACTTCTAAAAAATGGAGTAACTATTCAAATGTTGAAGTTTGTTTGATAAAGAGGTATAGGAGGATATTACCGCCCGGAAACTGGTTTCCGTATGTTTTGCCAGACGAAAGTTCGCAATTTTGGGGTTTGAAATTCGAAGTTTCTTCTGGTCAACTATCGCAACTTGATAAATTTGAGGGAGTTGATACGAATCTCTATTACCGCAGAACGATACAAGTTGTGTTGAAAGATAAGTCCGAAATTAACGCCGATATTTACCTACCTACTGAAACTACTGTTATACGGGAAAAGCTTACCTTAGAAATGGATAATGTAGATGCTTGGAAATTTGAAATGAAGAAATATAAAGAAATAGTTGAGAGGTTTCCGGAGCTATTACTTTAATTAATAATTACTAATTGGACATCTGTGCCTTCAACGACTGCGATATTCGCAGGATTTGGCGAAAACGGGCCTCGATAATCTTTAGATGAAAAAATAGTCAATAACCGATTGTTAAAATAATATCTATAGCCTTCAGGGGGATATATCTCGTGAGAACGAATAAGGAATTCGAAATTATACTTATTTATAAAATCGCTAAAGGCTTTATATCCAAATCGCTTTATGCCCTCCCCTCTAAAATTATCCGTAAAATGTGGAATAATTCTTTTTTGAATCGGATCGTTCCAGATCATTTGAAAAACTCCAAATGATACGTCTTTGTTATCCCTTATTCTGGTTGTTTTGTCTATATTTCTTAATTTATCTATAATTTCTATGTCTTGAGGAATCCCTCCGTGTACGCAAAATACTTTCTTATTCACTATTGCACAAATAGAGAGAGTTTCGTATAAATCTAAAAGAGGTTTAAAACGATCAATTTCTCCAAATTTAGAGAGTAGAACTTCAAAAAAACCGTAATATTGATTCATTTCTAGCGTTTCGTGATTTCCTTTAATTAAAAAGTAGCGTTCTGGTTCCAAAATCTTTAAAGAAAGTACATAGCACAAACACTCGAATTGATGTGGACCGCGATCTACAATATCTCCCAAAAATAGAACCTTTTCCGCGTTTAATTCGTCAATTTTTTTTTTGATCAATAATAACGATTCTAAATTTCCGTGTATATCGCCAATAACAACGATCTTATTATTAGGCAAAGATGCATTTATTTCTAAAACATACGGCTCGTTTTCAAAAATTTCCTTACTCTTTTCAACGATATATAAAAATTCCTCTAAAGAGATATCTCTTGCCTTTTCAGGTGATTTAATTATGGTGTCCAAGATTTTCAAGGAAAGGTCTCCAATCATGGTTGTTTTTAAGCGATTACTCTTCCTCTTCTTCTTCCTTTTTCTCTTCTTTTAATCGAATTTTTAATACTCTTAAGGCAAAATTGATTAGATCCTCAATATTTTTCCATTTTCCTTGATCCAACTGTTCTTTTAACCAATAGAACATGTCTTGCTCAATTGGAACTGTCATGTAAATCGGAAGCCTCTCTTTCATATCGTCAGAATACGCTTTATTTAATAACCAAGATATTATGTTTGAAACCAATTTGAAATTATCTGCCTCGTTTATACCAAAATTTTTTTGAAGGCTTGAAAACAGAGCAAGGTTGCCAATGGACACTACTTTCCCCAATCCATATCTCGAGACCCCAATTACCGGGTATTCGTTATTCGACTCTTCAATCCATTCAGAACCGTTAAATATGGACCGCCACGAAGATTCTTTATTGGAACTGGCAATATAATCGACATCGACTTCTTCGCTTATAACGGATTCGTTTACCGTTATTGTACACCCACTAGAATGAACGATATTTCCTAAATCTCTAGTGATGAAATGCTTCTTAAAGTTTTGAATGATTGGGCGCGAATTTTCGTTGGAAAAGTTTTCGTTGTCAAAAAGATGATCTGGATTAAAAGTGATTCCAAAATGCTTAGTCAATTCAGATAAATTATTTTTATTCTGGTGGTCTCCACCTTGGTCGTTGATTACTAGTAAACTTCCGCCTTGACTCGTATATTTCAATAGCTCAATTATTTCGTCTTTATCAATTTCGCTCTCAATGGGCAGTCCAATTATAAAAATCTCATATTTCGCTAATTTTTCTTCGTTAATTCCCGCTTCGATCTTTCCTAGCTTAAAATTAGAGTTAAATAAATACTCAATAAAATCGTTATAAGCGGGGTCCTCAACTTTTAACCGATTATTATGCGAGTGATCAAATCCTATATTGGTCATGTAGCTACTCGTCGTTTCGAATTTAGATTATTATATTATTTAATGTAGCTGAATTAATTTAAATTATATTAAAAAAAATAAGAATTAAATTATAATATATGATTCCCTTGAATTATTTTAAAAACGAGGTTTAATAACAAATGACTTTAATGACGCCCTCAGAATATTTAGAGTCGATAAAAAAGGATATTAATTTGTTTATGTTTGGTGAAAAGGTAAAAGAATTTTGGAATCATCCAATAATCCGACCGACAATAAACTCGACTGTAAAATCATACGAATTAGCACAAAATCCCGATTATCAAGATCTCATGCTAACAAAATCTCACATGACAGGAGAGACTATCAACCGGTTTTGCCATATCCATCAGTCTGTGGACGATTTAATTAAAAAAGTACAAATGCAAAGGTTGATGGGACAGAATACCGGTTGTTGTTTTGCACGATGCCCCGGAATGGATGCTGCTAACGCCATTTACAGCGTAACTTACGATACAGACAGAAAATACGGAACAAACTATCACGAGAAGTTCAAGAAGTATTGGATTGAAGTCCAGAAGAAAGATTTATGCGTGGATGGAGCAATGACAGATCCTAAAGGAGATCGTTCCAAAAGGCCTTCTGAGCAAACAGATCCCGATTTATTTCTGCGCATAGCTGACGAAAGCGACGATGGAATTGTAGTTAGAGGTGCAAAAATACATCAAACAGGGTTCTTAAATTCTCACAAAGTTTTAGTTATGCCAACTCTTGCTATGAGATCGGGGGAAGAAGATTACGCGGTGAGTTTTGGAATAGATACAAATTCCAAAGGATTAACGCTTGTTTACGGACGTCAACCTTGCGATACGAGGAAAATTGAAGATATAAAGATGGATGTGGGGAATCTAAAATATGGAATGCACGAAATTTTTGTAATTTTTGAAGATGTCTTTGTACCTAACGAAAATATCTTCTTAAAGCGAGAAGTTGAATTTGCAGGAGAATTAGTGCAAAGATTTGCAGGATTCCACCGACAATCGTATGGTGGGTGTAAATCTGGTGTGGGAGATACACTAATCGGCGCAGCTGTTTTAGCAGCTCAATATAACGGTGTGGAAAGAGCATCACATATAAGAGATAAACTTGTTGAGATGGTTCACTTGAATGAAACGCTATTTTCTTGTGGAGTCGCATGTAGCGCGCTGGGTTTTCAAAGAGAAGCTGGAAATTACGAAGAAAATATGTTATTAGCTAATGTATGCAAGCAAAATGTTACTCGATTTCCATATGATATGGCTCGTTTGGCTGAAGATATTGCTGGAGGTATTATTTTAACGCTACCATCTGCAGCAGACTTTAAAAGTGAAGAAATCGGACCCTTACTTCAAAAATATCTTACCACTTGTGATGATATTACCGTAGAAGATAGGTTTAAGGTGCTAAGATTTCTAGAGAATCTAACTTACGGACAAACGGGTGTAAGCTTTAAAGGTGAATCTATGCACGGAGCGGGATCTCCCCAAGCCCAAAGAATCATGATTTCACGCCAGGCAAATTTTGAAGAAAAGAAAAATCTCG
>JAHQWX010000033.1 GCA_029856375.1 Promethearchaeia archaeon
AATAGCGATAAAATAGCTGCTACCAGACCAGAGGCAAGAGTTCCCCATAACGACAAAACGCCTCCTAATCCAGGACCAATAAGTGATGCTAACACATGACAGACTCCAATATTTGTCATCTGAACTGGTCTGTCTTCTGGGGGGACAACATCGCTTATAATTGCTTTAGCAATTGGATAGTTCCCTCCAAAAATTCCGTCCACAACTCGTGAGAGCAAAACCATTTCTAAAGAGGTAGAAAACGCTAATATTAAAAAAGCGGTAAAAGTTCCGAATTGAGAAATTAATAATAATGGTTTTCTTCCAAATTTATCGCTTAATCTTCCTAATATTGGAGCAAAAATTAAGGTAAAAATTGCATTAGTTCCTAATACCCATCCAACAATGAAGCTTGTCGTTTGATAAGTCTTTAAAAAGTAATCAGAAAGTGGAGTGATCATAGAAAATCCAATTATGTCAATAAAAACCGAAATCCAAAGAGGAGTTAATTGTGCATATTTATATTTCTTAAAGATACTTAGTTTCTTCTTCGGTTGTTCTTCCCTAAAATTTTCTTCTATAACGCTCAATAGTATTTCCAAACGTTTCGAAATTATTAAAATTAATGATAAAAAAAGATAAGGGAAATTTGGTGGAATAAATATTTTACATAATTGCAGCGTGCTTTTTATTTTTAAAATATATATTTAAGGAATATAGAAACAATGATATTAAAAAGATAGGAGTCAAAAAAATAATAGCATCAAAAGTTGCAGGCCACACCAATTTAAAGCTCCAACGTAGCGGGGCAATATCAATAGGATAAAGCCAATTTATTCCTCCAGCCCACGGCCACATGAAAGTGTCTAAAAAAAGGTGCAGAATACCTCCTAAAAAGAGCAAAACGAACGGACTTCTTAATTTTTCTTGCCACTTGACCTTAAAGTCGTTATATTTACGCTTTTTGCTGTTAGGATTTTTGTTAGATAAAGGTTCCGAGATTGAAGGCTCCAACCTATTCTCAAAAAATATTGATATTACACTACTTAGCGCAATGACCCCAATAATTGAATGAGATGCATAATTAATCGGATAAACGATAATACTATAAAAGAATTCAGAATTTAGTAAATAATTTATAAAGACTAGAATTTTTGCAAAGTCCGGTAATAAATTACCAATTAAAAAAATCACTCTTTTTTCTCTCTTAATTCCCAGTAGAAAAGATATTGTCGTTCCTAGCATAAAATGCGCAATCCAATCAGGCATTGATTATTCCTCCTTTCGATTTTTTTCCAGATCTACGAATTAATTTTGCTTTCTTAATATCGATTCGAAAGTATAGAAAGATAAACGGTATTAATACACCTAACCCGATTAAAGAGAGTATATTAGTAATACTACTGTTTATTTGCACAATATCTAATCCTAATACATATCCTTTAGAGTTGATAAGTGATACACCTTTGACACTATAAGACACCCCTTTTCTTATTTCAAACGAATTGTATTTATCGTGGTTGGACCAATTGAAAAATTTCAACTGGATGTTGATATCCCGAAGATCATCTCTCAAATCAATAGTTAGCACATCAATAGATTGGTCGTAATTATAGTCGTTGAAACCTCCAGTAATTACAATTAATTCGTTTTCAAGTAGTTCGGCTTGGTTTTGGAGATCGACTAATTCAACAACATAAGGGTCTCCATTCCATTTAGTTGGGATTGTGGGGTAAAGAAAAGTTAGAATACCAATAAGTACGGCCCCAATAATGAAGCTACCGAAAATGAGAATCTTGAAAATTGTTGTTCTTTTGCTCATTTATTGATAATAAAAATTCATAATTATTAAATATAGATTCGTCTAATTCGTATTTATCAATTAAATATTCGAGCGAATGTGATGTTAAATGGAAATAACTTGGATTGCGCACGCTTGTTTTCAGCTTAAAACTAATTCTGGTAAAATAATTTATTTCGATCCGTACAAAATTCCTAAAGACGCTGAAAAAGCTGACATTCTTATTATTAGCCATAGTCATGGCGATCACATGGATGATAGATCCATAAAAAATGTTTTAAAAGACTCTACGATCGTAATAGGTCCCGAGAGCGAATCGTATAGTATAAACCAATATGCTAATGCTAAAAGCCTAAAAATTGGAGAAATATTAGACTTGAGAGAGATTAAGATCCAACTCGTACCTGCTTATACGATTAAAAAAAACACGCATCCAAAAAGCAGCGGATGGGCGGGATCGATAGTTGAGGTTGAAGGGAAGAGAATTTATCACGCGGGCGATACTGAAAGGATACCGGAAATGGGGATGGACGATATTAGCAATATTGATGTTGCAATTCTTCCTTGTGGAGGCACATACACTATGGATATGGATGAGGCTTCCGATGCTGCGTGCGATATAGATCCAAAAATAGTGATCCCTATGCACAACTGGGGGAAAGATCTGAACGATTTTAAAGACATGCTTAATAGTAAAAACCCAAATATAAAAGTGGAAATTCTTACGGGGAAAATACTTTCAATTTAAATCTTAAATATTTTTATATCGAGTTATATCTGAAATAATACAGTTAAGATCCAAAGACTAATTAGGGTTATAATTTCGGGTATTATTCCTTTTCTCTCATAATTCCAATTTGGGAGCCAAAATAAGGTCTTATCGCGGAATTTATCTATGAGTGGATGTATAAAAAATTTTTCTCCCCAATTTGACTCGGGATTTTCTTTCTGTTTTTTCCTTTGAGTTGGTCTTAGAATTAACCAATCCCAAATGTCGACGAAGTTAGCAAAAATCGCACCTAAGAGGTAAAATAGAAACATACCGATTATCATCATCCACACTGCTACGACTAAAGCTAAAGCATATGTAATAATATGCCAAACTACCCAGAACTTATCTTCTTTATGGGGTTCTGGCGTGTGATATGTTATTTTCGCGAAAGCGTCGACGATGAAATGAGAGAAAAAAGCGAAGATAATAGTAAAAATTATGTTGTAAGGGAACACCATGTATTTGAAACATAAATTTTGAATAAAAATACCCATGATTATGTGCGTTATTGCTTCCATAAAACATCTTAAAATAGTTTAAATCGCTTCTTTCAAACCTAAATACATGAGCCAGAAACTAATTATATAACCAGCTCTAACAATTACGACCAGAATACCAGGAGCAGTAAAGCCTTCTAACATTCCAAATATACCGTAAGAAAAAGCACCACAAGCTAATAGGAAAAATTTCTTTCGTATAACGCCAGATGCTTGGATACTCTTTATGATTAATATCAATCCTAAAGTAATTACAACTGGTAAAAGCATTATTGCAAGGAAGATTCCAGCATGTGAGAGCAATTGAATATTGTAGTCGATTAATGTTTCTCCGGAATTTTGCGGCGGATCGTAATAGAAGGAAGAATAAGGATCTAAGAAAATTAAGATGTTAAACACAATACCGAGTATAAGATATAGCCCAAGAATAGGCCATTTGTATTTAGGTAATTGTATATCCATTGAAATATACATTATTGTGAGCATTGCAGGAGCAAAAAAAATATAGCTCAACAATGCGACTAAATTGTATACATCAGGAAAATTCTCAGATGTGAATATTACGCTCAGAAAATCTAGGAAAACGCCCAAATATAGTAAAGCCGCAAATATACTAAATAAGCCCAAGTAAGTGAGGCGCTTTAATTCCCTTTTTTTTGATACCCGAATGAAAAAAAGCCCAAATATAATACCAATAATCACAACGGCCGTAGAAGATATGCCATCAAGCCAACCTTCAAAGATTAGAATATCCAATTATATCACCGAATTATAGTCCTAAATACATAAAGATAAAACTGCTTATGTAACCGATTCTAACAAAAATTAACAACCCCCCAGGAATTGTAAGCCCTTCTAAAATCCCAAATATTCCGTAGCAGAAAACTCCTATTGCTAAAAAGCGAAGCTTTTTCTTAATAACCCCTGAAGATTTCCTGCTTTGAATAAGTACATCAATACCTAAAATTGCTACCAAAGGTATTAATTGCCCCGCCATTAACAATCCTGCAATTGACATCAATTCGATATTATAATCAATTAAATAATCCCCAGAAACAATGGGTTCAGTAAAACCAAACGAACCAAATGGATCTGAGAATATAAATATGTAAAAAGCTACGCCTAGTGCGATTTGAATCGAAATTAAGGTAATTTTTAAATTTTTCTTAAGATCCAATAATTCCCCTCCTAAAAACATAGCAAAAATCGTGAGAGGTGGATAAAAAACATAGCTTAATAGTCCTACTAATCCGTAAGAATTGTCTATGTTTGTACCTCTCCTTAGAACCGTAATAAAATCGAAAAAAACACCCAAAAACATGAGTCCCCCAAGGATATTTACAATTCCCAATTGCCAAAGACGAGCAACTTGCTTCTTTTTAGATTTTATTATTAATAATATGCCAGTAATTAAGCCAAAACCTACTACGCAGGAAGCAGTAATACCATCTATCCATCCGTCAAATAGAAGAAAGATCATTGAGATCCACTATAATTTGTCATTACTATCCTTCTTATTTATTCTTTTTAATCTTTGGATGCTGTTTATCATCCAGTAAATATTTATTTTGAATGTAACTATAAGTAATTCAATCTAAGATTCTTTCTTGATTTATTTATATTTTTTGCTCAATAATGGGCTGTTTCAAATGGGATATACTTATGCGGTCATTGGAGCAGGAAGGCAAGGAACTGCTGCCGCTTACGACTTAATGAAATACGGGGATGCGGATAAAGTTATACTTGCTGATAAACACCTCAAACAAGCAAAGAGAGCAGCAACAAGAGTGAATGATCTCTTATTTGACGAGAGAGCTGAAGCAAAACATGTAAATGTTCGAAATCGCATATCTCTAACAGAATTATTGATGGGCGTTGACGCATTTGTTAGCTCAGTTCCATATTACTTCAATTTAGATATCTCTATGATTGCATTAGATTCTGGTGCGAGTATGTGTGATCTAGGGGGTAATACAGAAATCGTAAAAAGACAATTGGAATTAGACGGTAAAGCCAAAGAAGCCGCGATTACTATAGTTCCCGATTGTGGACAAGTACCTGGTATGGGTACTACTTTATGTGTCTACGCAATGAGTTTATTAGATAATCCAAAAGAAGTATTTATGTGGGATGGAGGATTACCTCAGAATCCTGAACCACCATATAATTATTTACTCACCTTTAATGTGGAGGGACTCACTAACGAATATGCAGAACCAACTTTTTTCTTAAGAAATGGAGAACTCGTAGAAATTCAACCTTTAGAAGAATTAGAGGAAATCGAATTTCCCGAACCAATTGGGCGTTTAGAGGCATTTACAACTGGAGGTGGGACATCCACTGCCCCATGGACCTTCGAATACAAACTAAAAACATATCAAAACAAAACTGTTCGTTATCCAGGACATTACTCTCAGCTAAAACTGTTTCAGGATCTTGGATTATTTGATTTAAAGCCGATTAATGCCGATGGTGTCGAAGTCGTACCAAGGGATGTTTTTCACGCTCTTTTTGAGCCAAGAGTCACTGATCCCAACGAAAAAGACCTCGTTGTAATTAAAGTAAAATGCTTGGGAGAAAAAGATGGAAAAGAAGCCGAAGTGATTGTCGATTTAATTGATTATTACGACGACGATACAAAATTCACAGCAATGGAAAGAACAACCGGATGGGACGCATCAATCGTTGCTATAATGATGGCTCACGAAAAAATAAAGAAAGGAGCTATTCCGGTCGAATTAGCCGTGGACGGAAGTTATTTTGTTTCAGAATTAGAAAAACGTGGAATTGAAGTTCAAGTATCCTTAAAAGAATTATAGCTTTCAAACGAAATCTAATATTTCCTCTGCAATTTTTGTCGGAATTTCTTCCGGGGTAAAATGACCAACATCTTTGAAATATTTTATGCGTAAATCCTTCTTTTGATGGACATATTCTTTAAAATACAATGTAAGATTTGTATGCAACGCAAAATCTTTAGTACCCCATAAGACTAGAGTGGGGCATTGAACTTTTCTTTTAGGATCGAGACGCCCACGCATAGCGTCCCTGAAAGCCGCGCGATAATAATTAATTCCGCTCAGCCCTCTTGGACGGTTAAAGCACCTTATATATTCTTCAATTTCTTCCTTGGAAACTCTTCCTCTCTCCGTTTTAATGCTTTTTTGCATGATTCGAAGCATTTTAAAATTGCTCAGTCGAAAAAGTCTTTCGGGAATTAGGGGAAGCTGGAATAAAAAAATGTAATAAGACATCAATAATTGTCGCGGAATTTTGGTCATAGCATTAAATAGCAAATCAGCAGGAGGACAATTGAGAATTATTAATTTTTCAACATGTTTTGGATAACATCGCGCAACATGCCACGCAACTGCACCCCCCCAATCGTGGCCCACAAGAATAACCTTTTTTGAATTCGATATTTTCTTTATTACACCCACTACATCGCTCATTAAATACTCAAGCCTATAATTTTTAACGCGTTTGGGTTTTGACGATTTATGATAACCACGCTGGTCAATAGCAACGACTTTCCTATCTCTCGCTAAAAGCGGCATTAAATAGCGATAACTGTAATGGAATTCGGGAAATCCGTGTAACAATAGAATGGGGGTTTTATTATTATCTGAACCCATTGATACTGTGTGGATTTTTATACTGTTTAGGTTTAAACACTCATATTTAGCAGATTCTAAAGACATAATTATTCGTTTAGTGTGTATAATGCAATTAAAACAATAATCAAGTTAAATTTAAATTAAGATTAATTTTAAGATAATTTGGTTTATAAGGTCATTTCATATGCTCGACTAACAATTCCGTAAGGTCAAAAATATCAATATCTATGTTAAATTCGTTTTTTGCGTCAATAAAGTTTCGGTTACAAAATGGGCAAGTCGAGACTAAAATTTCCGCGTTAACTTCTTTAGCTTCTAAGAGCCGGTCTCTAGCTTGTTCTAAAGCCCAATCTGAGAAACCAGATTTTACGCCTCCGCCAGCACCACAACAGGTAGAATTCTCTCGATTCTTTTTCATCTCAACGAAATTAATTTCTGGAAATTTCTTTAGAATGACTCGAGGTGAATCGTACAAGTTTGCGTGCCTTCCCAGGTGACAGGGATCGTGGTAAGTAACCGTTTTATTCAGTAGCTTGGCAAACTCTAATTTTTCAATATTTCTTTCGAGCAATTCAGTTAAATGTAGCACTTCAAAATCCAATTCTAATTCAAACTTTCTCGGGTAATCTTCTTTTAATGTTCTATAACAACCAGCACACGATGTAAACACCGTTTTAATCCCCGCATTTTTAAAGAGCATGACATTGTGTTGCGCTTGTTCTAAGGCAATATCTGTTTGTCCTGTCCTAATTAAAGGCGAACCGCAGCACCATTCTTCGGGTGAGAGTTGAAATTCAATCCCAATACGATTTAATATTCTAACAGTATCTTGTGCGATTTTTTTTTGCCGATATGATGCAGTACAACCCACATAGTAAGCAATGTTTGCGCTATCAGACATTTTAACATCCCCAGGAAGCCAATCGAGCCTATTTTGATGGCTTTCGAGGTAGGGATTGTGTTCCTTTGCAGTATGTTCTCCAAAGGTTTTAAATTTTTCCAAGCCAAATCCTTGCTTAAACGCTTCTGCACGAGCTGCTTCGATAATATCCACCCAAAAATCGTTGAATTTTTCGAATTTACAATTTTCTACGCAATTCCCACAAGTCGTACAAGAATACAAGATTTTTGCAAGATTTTCGCTCATTTTAAGTTCGTTATTAATTAATCCCCATATTAACCACATTTTACCCCCACTTGAGTAAGACTCAAAACGGTATTTTTTATAAGCCGGACAATTGAAGTCTGTAAAATCGAAGGTGAACTTACAATAACCACATCGAAAACACCTATGAAGTATTCCTTTTGCGATGTCTAAACTCATTTTACACCTCCTCCCAGTTGCCTGGATTCATTATTCCGTTGGGATCTAAGAGATTTCGTATTCTAAAAAATAATTTCTTGTAATTGGGGTCCATTTTTTTGAGTATTTGCTTCTGCGCTCCCAATTCTGCTTTCCACGGGATCCCTCCCAATTCTAGCGCAAGTTTATTCGTCTCTTCAAGAGCGCTTCTTGCGTTTTCCATATCGTCGGGATCAGCCCTATTAAACGAATAAGAAAAGAACATCACAATATTATGCGTCCCCCCAATAAGTCTCGAACCCAGCGTTGGAGGAATACCAAATTTCCTCGATACTTCTGCTCCTTTGATGTACGCTTCTGGAATTTTTTCAAGTGGCATATTTGCACCTACATATTCAAAACCGCCTCCCTTTCGATAATCGGCAGCCCCAGCAGCAAAAATTGGTTTTTGCAAATACAAGTCTTGCATTTTCTTAGGAGCTTTCATGTAATTAGCGCCTGCTTTACGATATAACCGCTTGAAAAGTTTTACTTGAGGATCCAAATCTTCCTTCTTTTCTGCAGTGATATAAGTCATCACGAAAACATAACCTTTCATCCAATCAGGTTTATCTTGCATACCAAGGAGCACATCTTCTGCTAAATCAGTTGCAGTGATTTGATATAATAGTTCAGGAATGTTATTGGGATCTTTCATTAATCCGAACACAATATCTCTGCATTTTGGTTTTGGTTGGAGCTGTAATGAAAGTTTAGTAACGATTCCCATCGTTCCAAAAGAGCTAAGAAATAGCCCAATCATATCCGGAATAGGGCCCTTCGCGAACCAATAATTAGAAAGCGCACAAGAACCAAGTTTTGCATTATCTCCATTAGGTAAGACCACTTCTAAACCGTTTACCATCGCCCCTTGGTCGCCGTATTTTTGAGATAAATAACCAGAACCATGAATTAATACATTTCCCGCAACAGTTGCCGAGGGTGGAGCATCTGGAATTGGTGGCTCTAAGTCGGGATAATTTTCTTTAAGGTGGGAAAGCAATTTGCCAGTAGTTACTCCCGCTTCAATGAGCGCATAACGGCTGTATCTATTGATTTCGATAATTTGGTCCATCCTTTTTAAGTCTATAACGATGCCGCCTTTTACCGGAATGACTAATCCACTAAGTGTTAATCCTCCCCCCATAGGAGTTATCGGAATCTTTTCTTCGTTCGCTAATTTAACTATTTCCTGTAATTCTTCTGTTGTTTTAGGCAGCACAACAAAATCAACTGGACGAGGTAAAGACGCTCCCGGATCTTGGGAATAAATATAAAGGTGTTCCGGCTCGTTTGAAGCAAAGTCGTTTCCAACGATATCTTTAAGAGCCTTTATTATTCCATCTTTTTTCATTTTAATCAAAAGTTTTTTCTATTAAAGTGAATTTCAAAGTTTAATAAATGAATGATAATATTACTTCGAAGCGTCCATTTAATAAATTAGCTTCTCTATCGCTCAAGCAAATTCAAATTAACGACGATTTTTGGAACGAGCGTTTAGAAGTAAATAATAAAGTAACTCTATATGCTATTTATCAAAAGATGCTTGAAGATCATCATATAGATAATTTCCGAGTCGTTACTGGCGAAAAAATGGGAGTACATCAAGGGATGTTTTTTAACGACTCCGATCTTTATAAGTGGATGGAAGCTGCGTGCTACTCTTTTTATTATAACGACGATCCAGAATTGCGTGGAACAATTGACGCGGTTATCTATTTAATTCAAAAAGCTCAAATGCCTAATGGATATCTGAATACTTTTTTCACGAATTTTTTTCCAGAGCGACGATGGAGAGACACTCTTGTCCTTCACGAGCTATATTGTGCGGGGCATTTGATACAAGCAGCAATTGCTCACTATCAAGCAACCGAAAATGTGAAATTTCTAAATATTGCAATTAAATTCGCTGATTTAATAGTGAGAGCCTTTTCACCCGGAAAATACGATAAAATACCAGGTCACGAGGAAATTGAAATGGCTCTAATTGATCTCTACAGAGTTACGAGGTTCGAAAGATACCTTAAGATGGCTAAGGTGTTTATTGAGCGAAGGGGGAATGTAAAGAAATTACCAATCAAATTTTTATTGGGTAGAATTGAAACTGTAAAATTAATGCGATTAAGTACCAAAAATAGAGAGAGATTTTTTAAGGCGTATCCGTCTAAAAAGGTGATAAGTGCTACAGATACGAACTTATCTTCAGATTTCGCTCAAAGCCTCAATCCATATTTAATAATAAGGGGAATCTCACAATTACTTAACGGAAAATACATGCAGCATCATAAACCCGTTAAAGAGCAATCTAAAGCCGTAGGACACGCAGTTCGCGCAGTATATCTTTACTGTGGAATGGCAGATTTATATGCGGAAACAGGAGATGAATCTATATTAGTTGCATTAAGAAATATCTGGAATAATATGACTAAGCGGCGAATGTACATAACAGGAAGCATAGGCTCTCTACCTATGATTGAGGCGTTTGGTAAAGATTACGAATTACCAAATGAAAGATCCTACGCCGAAACTTGTGCAGCAATTGGCAGTATTATGTGGAATTGGCGCATGCTTCAAATTACTGGTGATTGTAAGTACGCAGATTTGATAGAACGAATTTTATA
>JAHQWX010000492.1 GCA_029856375.1 Promethearchaeia archaeon
GAACTCGGAAAGCAGTGTACATGCAATATCTTCAACGTGGTCCGAGGTGCTGACCTCGTACGAAAAGCAGCCGCCATCTAACCCTCAGCATTAGAGGGAGATCAAACCAGCGCGCGCGTCTTCGCATGAAGGAACAAGTGACTCGTGTGATGTCCTCGGAGATATAGCAACACTGCGTCCTCCACGAGTAAAGATCTTTACCCTCTAACACTCGCTACTTGGTAATCCACTTGCTTATTTACGGAGAGGCTGGTTGCTATCCTCTCTTTAGTCGAAGTCAGCTTTGAAGGCGTAATGAACGTGGCCAACAACTTGATCTTTTTAAGGTAAAAAATGGGGTTCTCTCTACTCAACCAAACATGTATATGAAAGAGTGGACGATAATACAGACTGACGTTTGGTCTCGGGATGTGGATGCAGTTGGGAAAGAAAATTGTGCGCGCGTTGTTTGTTGGGCGGTTTCAGCCCATTCATCTCGGTCACATGGAGGCCCTTCGCATCATTTTGGAAGCGGCTGACGAGTTAATCGACATGGGTCCTGGTGCAGGTACAGAGGGCGGTGAGATCGTATATCAAGGTTCAATTGAAAGCATAATCAAATCAAATAAATCAATCACAGGAAAATATTTGAGCGGTGAACTTGAGGTTCCCAGAAAAAAAGCCGAAGAAAGAAGAAAAGTTCATGCAAAAGAGCCCCAAATTACCTTAAAGAATGTAAACACCCACAATTTAAAAAACATTACAGCAAAAATACCATTAGGAGTAATGGTGGGGATCGGAGGAATGTCGGGTAGCGGCAAGAGCTCGCTGATTACAGACACTCTAGTACCATTAATAAAGCCTTATTTCGAGGGACGTAATAATAACAGGAAGACGAGCGCCTTGGAAGAAATCGAAAATGGAACGGAGGGAGATTTGACAACTTCGGGGAATCTAAGCGGATGGGAAAACATCGACGAGGTCATTATAGTGAATCAAAAACCAATCGCTCGAGTTAAAACTTCTTTCCCAGCGAGTTATATCGGAATTTGGGACAAAATAAGGAGTCTGTACGCGAAGCAACCGCTTGCTAAGAAGAAACAATACAAACCTGGACACTTCAGTTTTAATTCCGATAGGGGTAGATGCCCCGCGTGCAAAGGAAGCGGTTCTCAAGATATGCAAATTTCCTTGTTTCTCCCCAATTTGTCTATGCCCTGCAACGAGTGTAAGGGTTTAAGGTACAAACCAGAAATACTCGAGGTGAAATATATGGATAAGACGATTACAGAAGCATTAGATATGACCGTTTCAGAAGCGTTAGAACACTTTAGAGGACAGACGAATATAGTTAAAATTTTGAAAATATTGGAGAGAATCGGCATGGGGTACATGACCTTAGGACAATCTTCGCTCACATTGAGCGGTGGGGAAGCTCAGCGAGTCAAATTGGCAAAGGAACTTGGAAGCGAGAAAAAAGAGCATTCGCTGTTTATCTTAGACGAACCAAGCACGGGTCTTCACTCGCACGATATTTCCAAGTTGTTAAGCTTATTAGACGAGTTAGTTGAGAAAGGCAACACTGTTTTAATAATCGAGCACGATTTAGATATACTTTCGTTCGTCGATTGGATCATCGAGTTGGGACCCGAAGGCGGTCCAAATGGTGGAAAAATAATCGCAGAAGGGACGCCAGAAGATTTAAAGGACAATTCGCAATCAAAACTGGGTTCATTCCTAAATTAAAGGAGGTAATAAATTATGATTAATTGGATAAAACAATTTGAACACGATCCCTTACCGAGTCTAAAGAAGACTAGCAACAAAGCGATTCAATATTTCGTTAGGCGAGACCTTTTAGAAGAGGAGGTTGAGCCAATTGAAACGATTTGGGAGGAGCCGTACGCCCAGAGAATTATTCGGAAGCAATTGGACGATGGTTCTTGGAAACCAACTGGAAAACCTAGCCAGTACAAGGAAAATAGACATATATGGGCGGTTTTTAAAAGTTTAAGAGAACTCGTACCAAAATACGAGTTGAATAAGAAGCACAAGTGTTTGCGAAAAGCCGCGGAGTACATTTTTAGTTGCCAAACGGAAGAAGGTGATATTAGGGGCATTTACGTTAATCAATACATGCCAAATTACATGGGCGCGCTAATGGAACTGCTAAATAAAGCGGGCTTTCACGACGATCC
>JAHQWX010000493.1 GCA_029856375.1 Promethearchaeia archaeon
AGATGTTCCAGTAATAGCAGTTACTAATTCCGTAGAATGTAACGCTGAAGAAATGTTGAAACAAATGAGGGGGTTCGACTTTGGGTTGGGTATTGCTCTCTTTAAGTACTTTGGAACTAGCGAAAGTCAATGGAAAGCGATAAAAAAGTACGCCGAAGAAGAAATAGGATTAGAAAATCTGGGTGTGAAGTAAGATATGGCAACAATAGATACCGCAATAATTCTCGCCGCGGGACTGGGCACAAAAATATTCCCTTACAATCTTACCAAGCAAAAAACCGCAATTCCAATCGGAAATATTCCCGTTGTGAGCCATATTGTACGAGATTTGTTGAGTTACGGAATTGATAAAATTTATATCGTTGTGAATCATCTCTCTGAACAAATTCGAACCCTGTTTAGCGACGATTCAGTCGTTTTTGTAGCGCAAAAAGAGCCATTTGGGACGGCGGACGCGGTGATAAGTGTTTTGGATCAACATGAGTTGCCAGAGAATTTTCTAATCGTTTATGGGGATATATGTTGCGCAAAGGAAAACTATGAATCAATTCTCAGTAAGTTCGAAGCCAAGGGTGCCGATCTAATTTGTACGGTAAAAGCGCTCGAAGAACGCGATGATCCTCAAAGTTGGATATGCGCTCAAGTCGATCCTTTCGAATATACAATACAGAAAATAGTAGGTCATCCGCGCGGAGATGTCACCCATCGATTTGGTGGTATCTTTGCGTGTAACAAAACCATTGTAGACTATATTATTAATAATCCGGGTAGCATGAAGCATGTAGATCCGGGAGTGATGAGCCCTATAAAGAATTTTGAGCTCGCAGAATCGATACAAATGATGGTAGAAGACGAGTTAATGGTTCACGGAGTCGAGAACACGGGATTTCTCGTTGATTTAGATAAGCCGTGGCACATATTAGAAGCGAACGAAAAAATGCTCGAATACTTAGCAAAAAACCTAAAAGAAGATTATATTTCGGAAGATGCTTCGATTTCCGAGTCGGCAGATATTATCGGACAGATATTCCTCGACGATTATGCGGAAATAGGAAACCAGGTTAGCGTCGACGGAAACCTATGGCTAGGGAAAAATTCGAAGCTCCTTAATGGAGCGACCATTGAAGGAAATGTAGTGATTGGCGAAGATTCAATAATTAAGAACCACGCCATAATCGGAGGTCCAACGACCATAGGATCCAAGTGTAGAATTAGAGATTTTGCGTCTTTTCATGGCGTGTGCTTCGAACGAGTTTACATGGTTCACTACTGCGAGTACGCAGGAGTAATCGGAGAGGGCTCGGATATTGGCGCCGCTACAGTATGTGGAAACCTTCGGTTCGACGATCAGGACCAAATGCACGATGTAAAAGGTCGCAAAGAGACAGAAAAAAGGATAAAGTGGGTAAATCACGCGTTTCTCGGCGATTACTGCCGTACTGGAGTAAACGCTATCATAATGCCTGGCTGTAAAGTAGGTCCCTATTCGATAATCGGACCGGGGGTGCTTTTAAATAAGCGAAAGATTCCCGAAAAAACTATCGTTTTAAGGGAAGATAATAACATCGAGAAAGAATGGGGTCCAGAGAGATACGGTTGGTAAAAAACATTTTCATTTTTAAATAATTGAAGCGAAAACATATGTAATGACTGTTAAAGGTTTCTTATCTCGAAATTGGAAAGAGATTCTAAGCGTTATCGGATGGTTTTATTATTTCTTGGTTACGATAACCTTCTTTAATTACATTACCATTTTAATGCTCGCGGGAATTACTGTTGCGTTGCCAACAATTCTCTTATCGTTTCGACCTCGAAATCGCCAGAACCTGCGCAAAGTAATGCGCAGAAGATTAGTAATAACTGGTTTTACTTTGGGAGTGATTACTTTGGTATTTTTCCCCAATATACCACGGACATTTTCTCAAGTTTATACACGATTAGATCGAATACACACAACGATAACTCCCGACAACCCCGCTGTTCAAGAATTTAGCGACGAGTATATAGAATACGCGGGGGCCATCGCTACTTTTAATAGTCTCAGTTTAAGAAAAAAATTGGATATACTGGATGTATTTACGCAACAACAAATTGTTTGGACCGAAGACTTAATAACAGTACTAATGGCGGGGGATA
>JAHQWX010000494.1 GCA_029856375.1 Promethearchaeia archaeon
ACAATGAAGAAGATCATAAAGATGTATAAATAAACACGATCTTCTGGAGAACCAATTAGAATATGTGTAACCATAGTTAAACAATTTAGAAACGATATGGTCGTGCACGCGATAATTGCTCTTTTGGTTTCGTCCAACTTATTACTTCGCATTAGTTGTATCATTTTATAACCTAAATAGAGAAAGAAAAAGCTAAATATGAAAACGGTTATTGTAAGCTCCAATAAGCCAATTGTCAAAACGCCTACTGTAGCGTGAAGGATTCCAGTGAGTAGAGTTAAATAATTAGCTATTATTACCTTTTTATCGTCGACCATAATTTTCACCTTTATATTCAATTCTACCTACAAATATTTAATCGTTCAAAACTATTCTGTTGCCTTTTGAAAATGGAAAAAAATAGAAAAAATTAGTAATTATTCCTTTAATTTCTTATCAATTACTTCTCTCATGTATTTAAATCCGGGTGTGAGATTTTCACTTAGCCCCATGGGAATTAATTGCCGTATGGGAAAGCCAAGCCCTTGCCGACCACCTGTCTTGAATAAGTGATCCAAAATATAGAAAATAAATTCACCAGGTATGCCAATTGCTATTTCGTGATCTTGGACTCCCGCAAATGCCCGATCTCCCATTCCTGGTATTACAATTTGGGCTTTTCGAGTTATGAACGGCATAAAACCCCCTTTTCCACACGATTCTCCAAAACCCTCAAAGTTAGATCTAACTGCGTATTGCCTCTTGTGTTCAAATGTAAGGGCGTGGATGACGTGTGTAATCTGAGCGCCATTCCCGAAGATTAGGATAGTATCGGGTATAACGACGGTTTTAGGTAATGGTGATGCCACAACTCCGCGATACGCCAAGTCTATTACATTCTTATAGTTCTTCATATAAATTTTTTCTGCCCTTCTTTTCTCGGCTTTCTCGTCTTTGTGCCAACCTTGTCTCACTTGGCTCTCGACAAATTCTTCCATTGTGATTGGAACCCAACCGTGTCCAACAGATGATGGAGTACAAAAATTGTCTTCGGCCGTTAGGGCATAACTTTGACCGAACTTTCGAGCCATCGCAAAGGTCTGACAAATACTCATCTTCTTGTCCATAACAGCGGGACGAGTTACATTCCTCGGAATTTCGCTTTTATCTTTAACGTACTTTATTGCAACGGGATAAGTCGCAAGATGCAATTTATCGTAAATTTCTTGCCCCGCGTTTTGATATTCTTCTTTACTTTTCATTATTTTTTCCCCCAATTTCATTTCTTTATAAATTCTTCAATACTTTTAATTACTAATTCAGGCTCATCGTGCATAACCCAATGAGAGCTGTTTTCAGCTTTTATAATAGTTAAGTCCTTGACATATTCTGATAATCCCTCAAGAACAAGTGGACGGACAAATTTATCTTTCATACCATGAATAACTAGCGTAGGGACATTAATAATTCCAGAAGATTGCTCAATATTCACATTGGCTCTGTAATAATTCACTCCAGAGAGTACTGAATTTGGTTGAGACCACGATTCTATATACATCTGCTTATCTTCTTCAGTAAATGCGTCTTTATTAACTGTTGTTTTGAATACAGATACTTTTAAACCTAACATATCGTTTTTCAGGAGTCCTTGTTCTCCGCCCGGTTTTAATAATTGAAATATGTAACCGCTAGATCTCCTTTGTTTGGCACTTCCTTCTATTTTTTTTCGAAATACTTTCGGATGTGGTGCATTTATAATAACGAGTTTCTTCAATAATTCAGAATACTTATGTCCAAAAGCCCATGCTATTGCACCTCCCCAATCATGACCTATGAGAGTGAATTTGCCTAGATTTAATGCTTCACTAAGTAATTTCACATCCTTGGTTAAAATATCGGTAGTATAGTTCTCAACACCCTCAGGTTTTGAAGATAAATTAATACCTCTCGTATCTGGAACAATCAATTTGAATTTGTTTTTTAATCCATTTATTATATGTTTCCAACCGTACCAGAAGTCGGGAAAACCATGTAATAATATCACAGGTTCACCAGAGCCGCAGATAACGGTGTGCAACTCGACATCTGCGACTTTGATGTATTTCTCTTCCATTCCTTCAATAATTGTCATATCAATTTTTACTCCATTTCTT
>JAHQWX010000034.1 GCA_029856375.1 Promethearchaeia archaeon
AGCCCCGTCCATTTTCGGGGCTATTTTTCTCGGCAAATGAGCTGTTACGCACTCGTTAAAGAATGACTGCTTCTATATCCATCTTTTTGCTGTTTTCGAAAAATAACGCCCTTCAGTTTAACACTTAACCTGCATTTGGGGACCTTAACCCAGGTCTAGGTTGTTCCCTTCTCGGCGATGACCCTTACGGCCACCAACCCGTTTCCCAGCGTCTATAGCACCGGCAATTTCGGAGTTTAAGAGAAAAGCGAGGAATTTCTTCCCCTAACTTTCCAATTAGTGCTCTACCTCACCGGTTACCTCAACTGAGACCTGGCTGACACCAGCTTCGGGGAGAACCAGCTAACCCCAGTCTAGATTAGCCTTTTGCTCCTATTCTCAGCTCATGAATGCGAATTGCACGTCAGCTATCCTGCAGACCTCCATCACCCTTTCGAGTGACTTCATCTTGGCCAAGAATAGATCGACTGGCTTCGGGTTTTATAACAGAAACTTTCGGCCCTTTCAGACCATTTTCCTAGATATATCCCTTAGAAGAATAAATACAAATCCGAAGATTTCTATCAAGTTCTAATGTGATAATATATTTGCGAAAATATCGGTTTCCCTACGCCTCCAGAGGTTATCTCTTTAAGCTCGCTTCTACTATAAACTCCCTGGCCCATGTTTCCAGACGGATGATGCAACTCTGGTCCTCTGGTCTCGAATGTGCCGTCACCAGCGTATCTTCGACTAGAATCTAACCTTTCAAGCTGCATCCTTAACAAACTATTTGGTTTCAAGCACTTTTCACGACCCTTCCGGGTTACTTTTCATCGTTTGCTCACGCTACTAATTCACTATCGGTCTTGGAGAATATTTAGGTTTGCCAGTTTGTGTCTGGCATATTCATACGAGAAAACCATCCCGTACTACTCGGGGTATCCAGCATCAACCTGGTAAGTTACGGTTACGCGGCTATCACGCTCTATGGCTCGGCATTCCAGGAGTATTTACCTTTCTTACTTAGGTCGTACCAGACCCACACACCACATCTCCCCAGTGTTTTCCTCTGGGGATTCGGTTTGACCTTTTCCGTTTTCGCTCGCCGTTACTAACGGAATCACTATTGTTTTCTTTTCCTCCACCTACTAAAATGTTTTACTTCGGTGGGTTCCCCACCCCAAAGGGGTTTTCATGGATTATTAAGCCATGAGAGGATGTCCCATTCGAGAATCTCAGGGTCAATGTCTACTTGCGACTAACCTGAGCTTATCGCAGCTTGTCACGCTCTTCCTCGGTTTCCAAGCCGAGATATCCACCAAATAGTGTAGGCGTATTGGATTCTACTTAGAGAAAGATTTAGATTGCTTATACTTAGAAGTCGATATATAAGGCTCTAGTTAGTATTAGCCTAAGGTATTTTCATAATCGGGAAGAATATATTCCTTTGAGCACAAGCTTTAGCTAAATTAAATAATAGTCAATATCATAGAATTGTATTTATTCAATTCATAAGAAAAAAATTGAGTCTTGTGCTTAGCTTAAACACCATTTCCCGATGAACTGAATGCCCCCGCGTGTTGATCTGCTCATCTTCCATGATGCTTGTGCTCGTTATCAAGCTATTGCATCCATTTTTGGGGCGTGGATGAAATAGTGTACTCTCGATAACTTACTTGATTATCGACTTTTTATAGAAAAGTCGACGAATTATTAAAAGAGTGTCGAAATTATAAATTTTTTGGTTTTTATTTTCAATTCTAACTGGTTCTATCTATATCAAACTGAATATTATTGGAAATAACAAAATTATTATTATTACGCCGAAGACTATTGTTGCAATTAATTCAAATAGCAATTTCCTTTTGGTTGGATGTTTTAGTTTATTATAAAAACTTAACTCTCTATGATCTGCTACACCATATATTTTTGCGTATAAAAGAACCTCCTTAATTGCTCTTTCAAGAAACGCGAGTAAACGATCTTGCTGGCTTGATGGAATGCTAAAATAATTCAATAAACGCTGCAAAGATGATGTTTTACTAATTATTTTCTTCTTTTTTAATTTATTTATTGCGTTAGCAAGCCCAATATAGTTCACAAGATACTTTTTTTTTTCAAAACTTTTTGCCGTTTTGAAATTTATTAAATTTATTGTTAAAAAATCAGAGAGATTTTCGATGTGGCTCTCAATTGTTGCAGGAGAGAAGCCCTTATGAAAATCTGCAATCTTATCTACAAGAACTATATTGTTATTATTTTTTAACCATTTACCATAAAATTCTGCTAAATTATTAACTTCACAAGATTTCAGTAAAGATTTTACTAAACCATCGACATTATTTTCTATTTGATTCGAGTTTCTTTTGGGGTCCATCTTTTTAAAAGCAAACAAATCGTTTTTATTATTGACGATATTTAATTTGTAAAAAAAAAAAATTCAAGTTATAATTAAAGTTATATTAGGAAACTAAAAATCATTGCATTTTATTAATCTCAATTTATTCAATTTCTAAACCAAAATTTCATTAAACGGAGCCTAGATCGCATGGAATCGAAAATTCTCATCGGCACATCCGGCTGGGGTTATCCAGAATGGAAAGAAGAGTTTTACCCAAAAAAATTAAACCAAAATGAATTCTTTCATTATTATTCTGAAATTTTTTATACAACTGAAATAAATACAACTTTTTATCAGATTCCCTCTCAAAAAACAGTGTATAAATGGGCGGTTTCGAGCCCAAATGATTTTCTTTTTTCAGCTAAAGTCCCTCAAGATGTTACACATAAATCTAAATTGAATTTAGAAAATTGTTGCGAACAATTCGAAAATTTCCTAAAAACTATGAATCCTTTAATCGAGGAACAAAAATTATTAGCATTCCTTTTACAATTACCCCCTTCATTTACTAAAAAAGACCATTTTACGACATTGAAAGAATTTATTGAATATTGGGGGCCATCAGAAGATTACGAAAGGGTTGTGGAATTTAGACACCTTTCTTGGATGGATGAGAGTGTTTTTGAGTACTTAAAAAAAAATAATATTAGTTATTGCGGAGTAATCGAACCCCTTTTACCTCCCAGAATGGACATAACTAACTCGAATCTAATCTATATTCGGTTTCACGGGTATGGAGATAAACCATGGTTTAATTACAACTTTAACTATGAAGAAATAAAAGACTGGGCTCAAAAAATAGAAGAATTAAAAGGTAAATCTAAAAGAATTGGTATTTATTTCAACAACCATTTTTCTGGATATGCTGCTAAAAATTCGCTGGTTTTAATGAAAGAATTAAATGTTGAGCCTCGAAATCATCCAAATAAAGTTAATCTGATTAAAATTAAAAAGCGCTCGGGAGAAATATCAAAGGATCAAACGAGTTTAGAAAAATTTTTTTAATCTCGAATTTTATAAAGAAATGAGCGTTTATGGTCAAAAATGTTAATATCGGAATTATTGGAGCTGGTGCAATAGGGTGTTTATTCGGAGGATACATCTCACAAGTAGAATCTGACGAAATAGAGTTAAATATTCATTTATATACAAGAGAGAAATGCAAAAAAAAAATAAGTAAAGAAGGTTTAATAATAAAAAAAGGTGGATCAACTAGAAAATTCTCTAAACTAACCATTTTTGACGAGCCAGTACTTCCGAAAACAAAAATTTTGGACACTAATTACGCTTTTACATACTTATTTTTAACCACTAAGGCCTATGATAATGCATCAGCAATACTTGAATATGACGATCTCATTAAAAAAGCCAAATATTTCATAATTCTGCAAAATGGAATAGGAAATGAAGATCTCATAGTTGAGAAATTTCCTAATAAAAAAATTTTAAGAGCGATCACAACTAACGGAGCCTTAATGGAAGAAGATTGTAGTATTATTCACACTGGTCAAGGATTAACCAAAATAGGATTAATTTCACAAAGAAAAGGGAATAGTAACCAATTAAAAATAGAGCAAGAAGATAAAGAGAATCTAGAAGCTATTAAGAATATATTAACTCTTGCGGGATTAGAGACCACCATCGTCGAAGATATTGAAAAAGACTGCTGGGAAAAAGCTTTTATCAATATTGGAATTAATGCGTTTGGAGCTCTTACTGGATTACGAAACGGTGAAATGATACAAAATAGTGGGCTTAAAAATCTAATGGAATGTGCAGTAATTGAAGCTGTAAATGTCGCAAAGGCAAAAGGTGTAAACATTGGGAAGAAAAATTATGTAGATTTAATGTTAGATGTGGCAAGAAGAACATCTAATAATAAAAACTCGATGCTTCAAGATATTTCTAAAGGAAAAACTAAAACTGAGATCTCATTTTTAAATGGTAAAATCGTTAAATACGGCAAACAACTAAATATCGATGTTAACATTAACGAAGTATTAACCAATCTAATTTATGGTTTAGAGATATCAAATAGGATAAAAAACACCTAATCATTTATCATATCTGCCTTGAGTGCCATATAATACGCGTTTTCGCCGTCTTTATAATAACCTTTAAGAATTTTCTGTTTTATAAAGTGAAATTTGCTTTGATAAAGATTTGTTGCATTATAATTTGAGATCCTTACTTCAAGAACAAATTCTTGAACATCGTATTTCTTTACTTCTTGTAAGCTTTTAGCAAGTAATGCCGTACCAATTCCCTTCCCTTGGTATTCTTTTAAGACTGCAATCGACACCAAATGCCCTTTTTTGACTACTTTGAGTCCAAAATTAGAAATACCCTTTTCAACTCTCCACATAACATATCCTATGATTCTTTGGGTATCTTCTCTTATTTTTGCCACTAAAAATGACTCAGAATAAGATTCCAATATGGTTTTATAAAAAATATAAGGATAATCTTCTGGCAATTCCTTCTCATTGACCTCTTTTACGCTATATAATTCATCTAGCGTGCATGGAACAATTTCGAAGAAATCATCTTCCTTTTCTTGATATATACCGCTTAGTGATATTTTATTATCGATAACCATACTCTAAGTCTATTAAAAGTTGAATTCAATATATAATTTTGTGCAATCCTAATAATAAAATTGTTCAATATAAAACGTATTATATGTTAATGTTATTATTCAAAAATTTAAATGCATCCTCTTTCTGATTCTCAATATAATTTTTAATTATATCCAACATCTCTTGGATATTTCTTTTGTTATTATAGTCTGATATTATCTTTTTTAGCTGTTCTTCGGAATAGCGCTTAAGTTCGTAAGTAATTTCAATCATTTTGGGAAGAACTCTTGTAATATTATCTACGATTGTTATGTCTGCATGTATGGAGGTCCTACTAATAGGATTTAAATCGACAGCGATAACCGTTTTACCCTTTTTTTTTAACGCTTCGGTTCTATCTCCATCTTCTAAAGGTACAAATACAACATCAGCTATATTAATCCCTTGAGGATCGACTCGCCTACGATTACTTTCTAATTCCTCAATCTCAACCATCATATCTTCGTTAAGTCCTAAAATTTCTTTAGCTCCCGCTAACTCTAAAATTTCTCGAATAGCTTGAATCCTTCCTTCTTTTCTGTAAAATAGGTTTATTTCTAATTTAGAATTCAAAGCTTCTGATAATTCGACTAATTCTTTAGATGTTAGTATTGCTGTATTTCCGTTTACACTTATTATGGGACGTTCTGCAAGTATTAAGGTAGCTACTGCCGCTCGCATCGCCTTAATCGCCGGAGGGTTTGTTCTCTCTCCAAAGATATAGTCAAAGGCTTCACCTCTACCATGCGCTATTAATCCCGCTTCGGCAACAACTAAATTTTTCATACCTTCTATTATTTTATGTCTTGTTCTAAGAGATATTGCACGAGGATGCGAGTCTGGAATTTGATATTTATCTTTGTTTTCATTCATCGCAAATATTAATAAAATATCAAAAAATATTAATTTTATTTCAGATTTATTTTAAAAAGAGGAAATATATGTCGGATGAACATAATAAGAGCAAAGATTTAACAAGATTTAAAACCAAAAAGTTATTAGACTTTTTGAGGGGAAAGAGAGGATTTCATACAGAGCTGATTAGTTTATATATTCCTCATGATCGAAAGCTTTCTGATGTAAGAAACTATCTAAGCAACGAAGTCGCAGAAAGTCAAAATATAAAGTCTAAATTAACGCGAAAAAATGTTTTAGATAGTATTGGGAGCCTTCAGGGGCAATTGAACAAGATCAGTGTAACTCCTGAGAATGGATTAATAATGTTTTCTGGAGCCATCCCTCAAGGAAACGCTCCTGGTACAGAAAAAAATGAGATATATATGATAGATCCTCCCGAAAAGGTTACCACTTTTAAGTATCACTGTGCCAGCGAATTTCTTTTAGAACCTCTTGAAGAAATGCTTAAAGAACAGGAAACCTACGGTCTTATCGTGATTGATCGAGGAGAAGCAGCTGTTGGTTATCTAAAAGGCACTTATATTAATGTTCTCAAAGAATTCACGTCAGGAACGCATAGTAAACATAGAGCGGGAGGCCAATCGTCTGTTAGGTTTTCGAGATTAATCGAAGAAGGTAAAATAAAATTCATTAGACGCGTAGCAGATTATTGTAATGAAGTGTTTATAGAAATGGAGGATTTAAAAGGCATATTTATTGGAGGTCCAGGTTTTACAAAAAATGAATTCGTTAAGGATGAAAGCTTAGATTATCGACTACAAGAAAAAATTATTAACACGGTCGACTTGGGTTATGGGGGCAGCGAGGGAATAAGACCATTAGTAATGAAAATAAAAGACGATATAAAAGATGTAAAATACATCCAACAAAAAGAATATATTCAAAAATTTATGGGGCATGTAGCTGGAGAAACTGGATACGCCGTTTATGGTGAAGAGGAAATAAGAAAAGCCTTAAACTATGGAGCGCTAGATATTTTAATTATTTCAGAGGATATTGAGAAAACTGTGATTAAAATAGAATGCGAAGCATGCAAATATTCAGAAACTCAAACAATTGATGACGAGAACTTCGAGAAAATATCAGAAGAAATTCAAAATACCTCCTGTCAAAAATGTCAATCAAGCCTATTCAACATCGTAGAAAAGAAATCTTTAATAGAAGATTTAGGTGAATTAGCCGAAGCAGCTGGAACAGAGATAATTATCGTTTCTTCTGAGACAGAGGATGGAGAAATGATTTTGCAAACATTTGGCGGAATCGTAGGTATTTTACGATATAGGGCGTTTGATTAAAGAATTTAATTATTATTTCATTATAATTGGACCAGACGGACAGATCTCTAATTTATAAATCTGAATCTCTGGCTTATAAGATTCGAAAATCTCAAGAACTAGATTACTTTCTTCGGGAAAACAAATAGAAAAAACTGATTTCCCCAATTGATTCATACTAGCTTTTACTTTTTTAACCTTGTTAAGAGAATTAATTAATTCTCGGCATTCTGTAAGATTTAAAAGATTTAAAATATCAATATTTTCAACGAAATTAACCGATTCATCCATAAAAGTAAAGATGTTAGGAGACATTAGAATGTTTTCCATTGCTCTTTTTCCAGCGTTTTTGATTTTTGCACTTAAAACGGGATTTGATAATACTGACTTAGTTTTTAATTCGCCAAAAGTTCCACAAATGACTTTTAAATCGGGAGGGTAAAAAATTTTATCGACATGAAAGGGATAACCAGGTTCTAATACTATACTGAGCCCTCCAAACCATAATCCCGCTACCGTTCCTAGTCCCGTTTTGTTCTCAACTTCAGCAATGTGTGCAATTCTAGCCGCTTCATTGTATGTTATATTCAAATCCATTAAATAACCAATTCCTAAAGCCGCTCCAAGAGCTCCCGAACCGCTTGCACCAAAGCCACACCCAACAGGGAGATCAAAGTTGTGATTGATTGTTAAGTTAACTGTATTTTTAAACTTCTCTTTTAAATAATTACAGATATAATAGGTGGTTGATGCGCTATCGTTTTGTTTGCAACCATTTATATTAATTTCAAATTCATTTATCTCGGACTCGTTAATCGATACCTTTGTATAGCCGTATCCAGTTAAGGTCAAACCCGCACCCCGAGAACCAATTTTTTCTGGATTCTGAATTTTTTGACCATTTATCTCGTCTACAATTTGGAAGAATCCCGATATACGATGCGGTGCACGAATTGATATCTCATTACTATTCAATGGCATAGATAGAAAGCTTTTTTTGTTTAGCTTTTAATAATTAAACAAGGTTTTAATAAATTAATAAGTATAAGTGAAAAAGATGTCCCCCAAAAGGGTTATAAAAATAGGCGGCTCGTTACTATTTGAAGGAGAGGACATTAATACCAAAAAAATTAACGAATTTTGCAGTATTATTCGAAAAAGAGACGATATCTTAGCCGTTATCTGCGGGGGAGGCGCAATCGCAAGGAAATATATTCAAGCATTAAGAGATTTTGGTGTTAATGAGGCAAAATGTGATGTGATGGGCATTTATATTTCGAGACTAAACGCTAAATTAATTATCGAAGGATTAAAAGACGATGCTTATCCGCTTGTACCCGAATCAATAGAAGATTTATCGAGAAATTTACTATTTAATAAAATATTTGTCTTAGGCGGATTACAACCGGGACAATCCACCACATCCGTTGCATTTGAAGTGTCCGAATTTCTAAACGCAAATGAGCTCTTAATTCTAACTGATGTTGAGGGAATTTTTGATAAAGATCCAAAGAATAACTCGGATGCAAAAAAATTTGATGAGTTATCCATTGAGAAGCTTCAGAATCTAATAGTGGATTCGTCCAGTAAAACCCAAGCTGCCGCGGGTGAGTACAGAATATTCGACGCTGTTTCATTACAAATCTTAAAAAGAAGTAAAATAAAAGTTAGAATCTTCTCGGGTACTAACTTAAACCTATTGAAAAAGGTATTAGATGAAAAAATTTCGAATGTTGGGACTATTATCAATTCAAAATGATTTTACAATAAATTAATTAAACAAATTTCATTAAGCATCATAACTAAATATTTAAACTCACAAGGAGTTATATTTTTGTCAGGATGGAAAGAAAAAATACAAAAAAAGTACGGTCCTCATCATCATTGCGTCATTTGCGGAAGAGCTGTACCCGAAGAAAAAAAATATTGCAGCCAAGAATGTCGAGATTCCGCTATTACTTACGAAAAAAAACAGAAGAAACGATCGAAAATTCAAATGTATTTTCTAATTGGTATAATGGCCGTTATGTTTATATTTATGTTTCTATTGAGTTAACCTTCTTATTAATTAAAACCGCTCCGGAATAGGAGTTAATGTGCAGGAGGAGGGATTTCCAAAAAACGCGAAATGCCATTTTTATTCGAACCCCCGTAGGCCTGCGCCACTGGATATCTTATTTAATTAATTCGATCTTGAGTCCAGCACCTTTAGTCTTTCCATATGGGCATTTGACCGCTCGGTTACTCCTGCAGCTTTAAAGGATTTAAATAATTATTTAATTAGGTTCAAATTTAATAAATTAAGAATTCTTTAAAAATATGTTATTTATTTAAAGGCTCGGACTTTTCTATAAAAAAAGACTAGCTCGCTAACAACCTTATTATCTAGGTTTAATCGAATACTTTTTTTTGGATTTTTTGCGTGCGTTTTAATCGGTTTAACATCAACAATTTTTTCCTGAATCAATGAATCAATGACGCGTTTTGAAGATGATGTAGAAATTCCTGCTTCTTTCGCTATTTTGGATATGTGCTCCCATTCGATTTCTTTCTTTAAAATGTTCTCGAGAAGCAGTTCAAGGATTTTGATTCGAACCGTATCGCCAAAAACTTCTGTTAGAATAAATTTTCTCATTATTGCGAAACCTCGTTTAATATTTCATTTAGAGTCGTCATTATTGACTTAACGAGTTCTTTTTCCTTTTCTCTCTCTTTTAAGAACAAAAATAAAACGACCGGTTGCTTTAAAGAATAGGAAGCTTTCTCCGCGATCATTTTTGACAACAAGGAATGTTCTACTCCAAAAAGCTGATAAGCACTTGAGGTCGATTTCGTTGCTTCATTTAAGGGGGGCGTACTAAAAGATATTGACCCTAATCCAAACTTTTCGTTATCCGAGATTAGGAGTATATAACCTTTATGTAATTTGATAAGCGCAAAATATATATTGGTGTTATTAAAATTGATTTTTTTCTCTACAATTACATCCATACATTTGCCTCTGCTAAAAATTAGGGAGTAGATAAGTTATAAAGAAAGATTTGCCTCTTTAATTGCCTCATTTACTTCGTAATTCTCGTGAACTATAAGATAGAGCGCTCTTACAACAGTTTTTGGATCGTGAGCTTGAAACACATTTCTTCCATACGCTACGCCTGACCCACCTGCATCAATTGAAGCCTTAGTAACTTCCAAAATTCCACGAATTCCTTGTTTTTCTCCACCAGCTATAATAACTGGAGCCATACATCCTCGAACAACTTCACGAAACGATTCGACACTTCCAGTCCAATTGGTTTTTACGAGATCAACACCGAGCTCAGCGGCAACTCTTGCAGC